>CAVLAO010000006.1:35111-45875 GCA_963660915.1 Bacteroides sp. CAG:927
AAGCAAAGCGCTATGCAGCATTTGATGCAGACTCTCCTGCCGCTCATAATAATCGGCCAAACTAGTCAAAATCTCCTCCAGTCGGCCTGCAATCTCACCGGCGAAAATCATTTTTTTTGCATATAGCGGAAATGCATCGTTATGTTCCACAGCCTGTGCAAAACTATTCCCCTGTTCCATCTGCTCCGCAAGATTTTTTACTGCATTTGAAAAGATCGGACTGCTGTTCTCCTCTTGCAAAAGGGCGATGGATTCTTCCGGAGCAACACCGGCCGCCAGCATCATTGCCGTATCTCTGCAAAACACGCTGACCTCCAGCGACTTCAACTGTTCTTTCATGGCTTGCTCCTCCTCAATAGGTATAACGGGTGGTGTAGTTTCCGTCATTTTCCAACGTTTGTGCTTCTGTTCCGGTTGAAGCAAACGTTATGTCCACTCGCTTCCATGCATCTCCGCTCACCTTGATCTCCACTGTCAGCCATCCCTGATCTTGAATGTAGATCCGGTTCCATGCATGGTACAATGCATCCGCACCGACGTAGCCGGTAATCAGCTGACAGGGAATATCCAGACTTCTCAACATGGCAGCCGTCAGCGCTGCATAGTCAAAACAAATACCCGTTCCACTGGACAATGTCTCATCCGGATTGGGAAGATAACCTTTTTCGATATTCCTTGCTTTTTCGTAGTCATAGCTGATGTGCTCTACCAAATAATCATAAACAGCACTTGCTACTGCAAGATCATCGCCGCAATTCATCGCTAATTGCTGTGCCAACACAACGCAATCAGATGTTTCAGAATAGTTTACCATCACACTCGGTCGGAGAAATGGCTGATATTCGTCTTGCATATGCACCTCTGCTGTCGTCGACCAGAGCTCTGCATACCGGTCATCCATTATGTTCTCCATCACCCGAATTGTGTAACTTCCATCGCCCATATTGAGCGGATAAACAGTTGGCTCGCCATCGTTGGCCAGATCATAATTATAAGTCATGTCACCCTGAATTATCTGGAGTTTCAGTCTTGCTTCATTTTCAACGGATACCGCAATATACCCATACTCCAGTGCAGAAAGATCGATCCCTCCTCCCGGGATCTCTTCCACCTGCTCTGGATGATAGACCGCATCATAAAATTCGGATACTTCCCAGGTTTTTGTTTCTGCCTGCGATGTTATTGCAGACCGCGCCTCTGTATCTGTCTCTGCCTGTGCTGTCCTGCCACAACCGGATATCGTCAGAAGTGCAGCCAACAAAAGAGGAGGTAAACTGCGATGTAATGTTCGACTCAACGCAGTTCCCTCCTTTTCCTCTCAACTGGTTTTATTATACTGTCTTTTCACCCTTATCGCAACCATTGAAAAACGAGGCCTCGGATGCCCCGAAGCCTCGTTCGCAATGATCGGCCGGTTTTATTGAAGAACCGTATAGCCCATCAGATATTCATCTACTTCCCGCGCGGCACCGCGACCTTCTGCGACACCCCACACCACCAACGATTGTCCGCGATGCATATCACCGGCTGTGAACACCTTTTCCACATTGGTCTTATAGTGTCCTGCCTCTGTTTTCACGTTGGTTCTGGCATCGCGCTCCACGCCAAAAGCTTCGGCCACATAATTCTGAGAGCCAAGGAATCCGGCAGCAATCAGCAACAGATCGCAAGGCAACTCTTCCTCAGATCCGGGAATTTCCACCATGTTGGTACGGCCGGTTTTTTCGTCCACCTGAGGCGTTAAATGCACAATCTTGACTGCCTTTAAATTGCCATTTTCATCCGGGATATATTCCTTTACTGTGGTCTGGTACAAGCGGGGATCGCTACCAAACACTGCAATGGCTTCCTCGTGTCCATAATCCGTCTTACAAACACGCGGCCACTGCGGCCACGGATTGTTCTCTGCTCGCTGATCCGGTGCCTTCGGCATCATTTCAATTGCAGTCACGCTCTTGCATCCATGACGAATCGAAGTTCCGATGCAGTCGTTACCGGTATCACCGCCGCCGACAATCACCACATGTTTGTCTTTTGCCGAAATATAGTTGCCATCCGTTAAATTGGAATCCAACAGACTCTTCGTCGTAGCTTTCAGAAAATCCACAGCAAAATAAATACCCTTGCTTTCCTCCCGACCGGGTCCAGACAGGTTGCGCGGATTTGAAGCACCACAGCACAGCACTACGGCATCAAACTCATCCAACAAAGACTGAGCGGAAATCGTATTGCCCACATCGGCATTGGTCACAAAGGTGACCCCTTCTTCTTTCATCATATCCACGCGACGCTGTACAACAGATTTCTCCAGCTTCATATTCGGAATGCCATACATGAGCAAGCCGCCCACGCGATCGCTTCGCTCGTAAACTGTGACTGAATGACCTCTGTGGTTCAGTTGGTCTGCAACTGCCAAGCCGGAAGGGCCGCTTCCGACTACGGCGACCTTCTTGCCCGTACGCACCTCGGGAATACGAGGAGCAATCAAGCTATGCTCATATCCATACTCCACCAGGAACAGCTCATTTTCTTTTACACTGACGGGAGACCCATTCATACCGCAGGTGCAGCCGGCTTCACACAGAGCAGGGCATACGCGGCTAGTAAACTCCGGGAAATTGCTTGTTTTCAGCAATCGGCTCAGCGCATGGGAGTAGTTTCCGGCATAAATCATGTCGTTCCACTCAGGAATCAGGTTGTGGAGCGGGCAGCCGGAGAAACCGGCTCCGCCTAAATTCATGCCGGCCTGACAGAAGGGTACGCCGCAATCCATGCAGCGTGCACCCTGTTTCCTCCGCTCGTCCTCCGGCAGCATCGGATGAAATTCGTTATAATTTTGGATGCGCTCCAAAGGTGCAATTGCAGGATTGCCCCGGCGCTCATACTCGAGAAATCCAGTTTTCTTACCCATGACAATCCCTCCTCTTACTGCTTTGTGCATGCATAGAATGCATCGATCTCTGCCTGCTCACGTGTCACACCTTTTTCTTCAAACTGCACAATCGTCTGCATCATGCGGCTGTAGTCGTGGGGCACAATTTTCTTGAAACTGGGCAAATACTCTTCAAAATTCTCCAAAATACGCTTACCCAGGGGAGATGCTGTCATATCCACATGCTCTTGGATCAAGTTGCGCAATTCTTCAATGTCATATTTCTGATTCACCGGCATCATGGATACCAAGGATTTATTGACCCGCATATAGAGATCACGGTCCTCATCCAACACATAGGCAATACCGCCGCTCATACCGGCTGCAAAGTTTTTACCGGTACGTCCCAACACTACCACACGACCGCCGGTCATGTATTCACATCCATGATCTCCGGTGCCTTCTACTACCGCGATCGCACCGGAATTCCGCACGCAAAAGCGTTCCCCGGCCACACCATTGATAAACACCTTACCGGAGGTAGCACCATACAGCGCCACATTGCCGATGATAATATTATCTTCCGGCACGAATTTACTGCCCTTGGGCGGGTAAACGATGATCTTGCCTCCGGACAGGCCCTTACCCATGTAATCGTTGGAGTCACCTTCCAGTTCCAATGTCAGGCCCTTTGGAATAAATGCACCAAAGGACTGTCCGCCTCCGCCGTAGCACTTTACCGTGTAGGTGTCATCTGCCAGAGTATTGCCATGCTGGCGGGTAATCTCGCTTCCGAAAATAGTGCCAAGCGAACGATCCGTCGAAGTAACCTTCAACTCAATATGCATCGGCTTGCCCTTTTTCAACGCTTTGCCCATCTGCTCCAACAGAACAGCTTCATCTAAGGTCTTCTCCAACTGGAAGTCATAGACACGTTCTGGAATAAAGTGATTTTCCAAGCCGCTGTTCTGCCATGGATTGTCCAGGATTCGGCTCAGATCAACCATAGATGCCCGCTTGGTGACCATATGATCTTTCATTTTCAGCAAATCTGTACGGCCGGTCAGTTCAGCCAACGTACGCACGCCAAGCTTAGCCATGATTTCTCGCATTTCCTGTGCGATAAAACGCATGAAATTCTCTACATATTCCGGTTTTCCTTTGAACCGCTTGCGCAACTCCGGATTCTGAGTTGCAATGCCGACCGGGCAAGTATCCAAGTTGCACACCCGCATCATCACGCAGCCCATCGTCACCAGCGGCGCGGTGGCAAACCCAAACTCCTCTGCGCCCAGCAACGCTGCAATCACAACATCCCGGCCGCTCATCAGCTTACCGTCAGCTTCCAGAACAACACGAGAACGCAGGTTGTTCTGAATCAAAGTCTGGTGCGTTTCAGCCAGTCCCAACTCCCATGGCAGACCAGCGTTGTGGATGCTGGTCTTTGGCGCCGCACCGGTTCCGCCGTCATATCCGGCAATCAGAATAACCTGTGCTCCGGCCTTAGCGACACCGGCCGCAATCGTGCCGACTCCCGCTTCAGAACAAAGCTTGACCGAGATGCGTGCCTGACGATTGGCATTCTTCAGATCATAGATTAACTGTGCCAAGTCCTCAATGGAATAAATATCATGGTGCGGCGGAGGGGAGATCAGACTGACACCCGGCGTTGAATAACGCGTTTTTGCAATCCATGGATACACCTTTTGTGCCGGCAAATGACCACCTTCGCCCGGCTTTGCACCCTGTGCCATCTTGATCTGGATTTCATTGGCCGACACAAGATATTCACTGGTAACGCCAAAACGTCCGGAAGCCACCTGCTTAATTTGAGAGTTCCGTTCCGGATCCTTCAGCCGTTCCGGATTCTCGCCGCCTTCACCGGTATTCGACTTGCCGCCCAGATGATTCATGGCAATTGCCAGGCACTCATGAGCCTCCAACGAAATAGAGCCATAACTCATAGCGCCGGTTTTGAAGTGCTTGACAATTGAGTCAACACTTTCCACCTCATCAATAGGAATGCCGCCATCCTCCGCAAAGCAGAAGTCCAGAAGACCGCGCAATGTATGGGGCTTATTCTCGTCATCTACAAGAGCGGTATATTTCTTGAACAGGTCATAGTTTCCTGTCTGCGTTGCGTACTGCAGCAAATGAATTGTGGCCGGATTATACAGATGATCCTCCGCATTGGCACCTTGACGGGATTTATGGTCGCCGCGGCTATCCAGTGTAGTATCCACTGTCAAGCCAAGAGGATCAAAGCCCTTATTGTGGTTTTCGTCCACAATTTCCTCAATTTCCTTCAGGCCAATTCCCCCGACTCTGGTCACGGTGTTGGTGAAATATTGATCCACCAGTTCCTGACTCAGACCAATGGCTTCGAAAATCTGAGCCCCGCGATAGGACTGGAGCGTAGAAATGCCCATCTTGGATGCAATCTTCACAATGCCGTCTCGAACCGCAGTGCAATAATCATTGATTGCCGCATTGTAGTCCTTATCCAGCATGCCGATCTGAATCAGTTCACCCACACACTCCAAAGCCAGATACGGGTTAATAGCCGTTGCGCCATATCCCAACAAGGTTGCGAAATGGTGTACATCCCGAGGCTCGGCAGATTCCAGAATCAGTGACAGTGCGGTACGCTTCTTTGTCCGAATCAGGTAATCTTCAATTGCAGAAACGGCCAGCAAAGAAGGAATTGCAACATGATTCTCATCCACACCGCGGTCTGAAAGAATGATAATATTAGCTCCGTGACGATATGCCTTATCCACCGCCACGAACAGCTGCTCTAGCGCCCGCTTCAACGGAGTGTTTTTATAGTAGAGCATGGAAATTGTCTCTACCATAAAGCCCGGCTTCTTCATTGCACGAATCTTCAACAGATCGACGCTAGTCAAAATCGGATTCTCGATCTGCAGCGCGCGGCAGTTTCTTTCTCCCTCCTGTAGCAGATTGCCTCCGGAACCAACATAGACCGTTGTATCTGTGACCACTTTTTCGCGGATTGCATCAATGGGCGGATTGGTTACCTGTGCAAAGAGCTGTTTGAAATAATTGAACAACGGCTGATGGTTCTCGCTCAGCACAGCAAGAGGAATATCGATTCCCATAGCCGCCGTTGCTTCTGCCCCATTCTGGGCCATAGGAAGAATGGCAGTTTTTACATCCTCATAGGTATAGCCAAAGGCTTTATACAGGCGATCTCTCTGTTCCTGTGTATGGCTGGCGATTCCCTTGTTCGGAATTGAAAGCTCACTCAGCGCAACCAGATTCTGATCCAACCATTCACCATAAGGCTGACGATGGGCGAAATGCTCCTTCAATTCGTCATCATCGATCAAACGGCCTGCAACGGTATCCACCAGCAACATTTTTCCCGGCTGCAGGCGAGACTTCTTTACAATCTTCTCTGCAGGGAATTCCAACACACCGACCTCAGAAGCAAGAATCAGTTGGTCATCTTCCGTGATATAATAACGGGATGGGCGCAGACCGTTACGGTCCAGCACTGCACCGACCACGTCACCGTCGGAGAACAGAATGGAGGCAGGACCGTCCCATGGCTCCATCATCGTCGCATAATAATGGTAAAGATCCCGCTTTGCACGGCTCATTGTCTCGTCATTGCTCCACGGTTCAGGAATACACACCATAACAGCCAGAGGCAGCGGCATGCCATTCATAACCATGAATTCCAATGTGTTGTCCAACATGGCAGAATCGCTGCCTTCCACGTTGACTACAGGGAACACCTTGTCCAAATCATCCGCGGACAAATAGTCGGAAGACATAGTCTCTTCCCGAGACAGCATACGGTCTGCATTACCGCGAATGGTGTTGATCTCGCCGTTGTGCAGGATAAAGCGGTTGGGATGTGCGCGTTCCCAACTGGGATTTGTGTTTGTAGAGAAACGGGAATGCACCATGGCAATTGCAGATTCATAATCGGAATCTTGCAGATCCGGATAAAACTTGCGCAACTGTCCCACCAGGAACATACCTTTGTACACAACCGTGCGGCTGGAACATGACACAACATAGGTGTTGTCATTTGACTGCTCAAATTCCCGGCGTGCCACATACAAACGGCGATCGAAATCCAATCCGCGAGACAAATTCCGCGGACGTTCTACGAACCCCTGTTCAATATAGGGCATACAGGACAGCGCTTTCTGCCCCAGAGTGTCCGGTTCAATGGGAACTTTGCGCCAGCCAAGGAACTTCATTCCTTCTTTTTCCACAATAATTTCGAACATTTTCTTGGCCTGGTTACGGCGCAGAGTATCCTGTGGAAAGAAGAACATGCCAATGCCGTAATCACGTTCACCGCCGAGCTGAATACCTGCTTCCGCCGTCACACGGGAGAAAAAGCGATGTGAAATCTGAAGCAGAATGCCAACGCCATCACCGGTTTCACCGGCAGCGTCTTTACCGGCGCGGTGTTCCAGCTTCTCCACGATTTTCAGTGCATTGTCCACAGTCGTGTGGGTTTTGCGTCCCTTGATGTCCACTACGCAGCCGATGCCGCAGGCATCGTGCTCAAAGCAAGGATTATACAGCCCCCGCTGTCGGACACCATCCATTCTAATGTCTTCCATAACGTATTCCCCTTTCCAAAATAGAACAATGCCTCAACAAGGTACAGCAAATACCGAGCGCAGAAGTACTTGCTCTCGTTGCTGCCTCCCCATTGAGGCATCTCATTTTGTTGTAAGTCTGGTTTACTTTGACAGCAACTGCTCAATCCGAGCAACCGCCTCTTTTGTGGCTTCTGCGTCGCCAAATGCCGTCAAACGAATATAGCCCTCGCCACTTGGACCGAAGCCCGCTCCGGGAGTTGTAATCACATTTGCCTGCTCCAGCAGCAGAGTGAAGAATTCCCATGATCCCATACCGTCCGGCGTTTTGCACCAAATGTAGGGGCTGTTTACTGCTCCGTAAACAGACAGGCCGCACTTGCTCAGGCCTTCCATAATGACCTTTGCGTTGGCTCGATAGTAGCCAATATTCTTCTCAACCTGTTCTTTTCCCTCTTTTGTATAAATGGCAGCTGCACCCTTCTGGATGATGTAAGACGCGCCATTGAACTTTGTCGTCTGGCGGCGATTCCACATTGCATTTAAGCTTGCACCTTCCCGCACCAGTGCCTTTGGAACCACAGTATAACCACAGCGTGCACCGGTAAATCCAGCCGTCTTAGAGAAGGATCTAAATTCAATTGCGCAGGTCTTGGCGCCTTCCACCTCGTAGATAGAATGGGGTACCCCGGGTTCGGTAATAAAGCGTTCATAGGCTGCATCAAAAAGAATGATAGCATCATTAGCATTTGCGTAATCAACCCAAGCCTTCAGTTGCTGTGCATTCAAGACTGTCCCGGTGGGATTATTGGGTGAGCAAAGATAGATCACATCCACCTTTTCTTCCGGAATCGCCGGAGAAAAGTCATTCTCCGCTGTGCACGGCATATAGTGGATTTTGCTCCACCCCTGCTTTTCCTCATTATAATCACCTGCACGACCTGCCATCGCATTGGTATCTACATAAACAGGGTAAACCGGGTCGCAAACTGCAACCACATTATCAACGCTCAAAATGTCGCCAATATTGCCGCAATCACTCTTTGCTCCATCGGATACGAAGATCTCATCTTCGGAAATCTCCACACCCAATGCGCGGAAATCATTCTCCGCAATCGCATGGCGCAGGAAGTCGTATCCCTGCTCCGGTCCGTATCCTTTAAAGGTTTCCTTTGCTCCCATTTCTTCTACTGCATTATGCATTGCCGTAATGACTGCAGGTACCAACGGAAGTGTCACATCACCAATTCCCATTTTTATGAGTCGTGCGGCCTGATCCGGATGTTCCGCCGAAAAAGCTGCTGTGCGACGGGCTATTTCAGAAAAAAGATAGCTGCCCGGAAGCTTCTGATAGTTGGAATTGATCTTTGCCAATGTCGTTCCTCCTCTGACTTTGCTCGGTTAACACCGATCCTCCAGCACTAGGACAGCCGTTTGCACCATCTTAGCTCCGCTGTCCATACTCCTTTTTTGTATGTAACGATGCGCCTCTTCTTCGCTTAGGCCATCCCGCTCCATCAAATGTTGCTTTGCTTTCTCTACAATGTCGGTCTCCGCTTCGTTCCGTTTGGGCCGAAGTGTCCGCTCCAGTCGGTGATTCATTTGCATCACCATATTGACCGATGCGCACAAATCGCTCTTGGAAGCCGGTGCCGGCAACGTAAAAATGTCGTCGCTCAAGTTTTCCAGCATATCCTGACGAGCAACCACAAGCATTGCACTGGTCGGCGGCAAATCATAAAACAGATCTTCTGCGGATTCATCCCGAAGTTTGAAACCGCAGATAACCGTACCAATGTGAAGCTTCGCAACCAGACGTTTTACTTCGCCGGCGCTGTGAGCTCTCAAGCAGGAGACCAGACAGCCCCCTTCCAGAATCTCACAGAAGCGCTCCAGCGTTTTTTCGCTTTCGAACGCAACAATGATTTTTTCCACTCAGCTTCACTTCCTCCCATGTGCAATTGTCGCAGTGGAGTCAGTATGCGATGATATACTTCTCTCGCTCCCAGGTGGAAACGTGAGCGCAATATTCCGCCCACTCTCTTTCCTTGCAGTCGATATAAGCCTGCGCTACATGTTCACCCAAGGTGTCCATAACCAATTTGTCGCCTTGCATCAGCTCCAGTGCCTCGTGCAGACTTCCCGGCAATGTTTCAATGCCGTGCGCTTTCAACCCTGCCTCGTCCATGTCATATAGATTTTCCGTCACTTCCGATGGAGGCGTCATAAAATGCTCGATGCCGTCCAATCCGGAAGCCAAGCAAACCGCAAGCGCCAGATAGGGATTGCAGCAAGGATCCGGCGAACGAAGCTCTACCCTTGTCGCCTGACCGCGTGCTGCCGGGATACGGATCAGCGAGGATCGGTTGGATGTAGACCACGCCAGGTAGCAAGGCGCCTCATAGCCGGAGACAAGGCGCTTGTAGGAATTGACCAACGGGTTTGTAATTGCCGTAAACGCCTGAACATGACTCAGCAAACCGGCAATGAAGGCATATGCCTCCGCAGAGAGCTCTCTTTCGCCATCCGGATTATAGAATACATTCTTTCCGTTTCGGAAAAGAGACATATTGATATGCATGCCGGAGCCGGCTTCTCCAAAGATCGGCTTTGGCATAAATGTAGCATGCAGGCCATTCCGCTGAGCAAGCACTTTTACGCCCAGCTTAAAGGTCATAATGTTGTCTGCTGTGTGCATTGCCTCATCATATTTGAAATCGATCTCATGCTGACCTGCGGCACACTCATGGTGGGAAGCCTCAATCTCAAACCCAAGCTGTTCCAGCGCCAGAATAATCTCCCGGCGCGTAGCCTCGCCGTGATCCAGAGGTCCCAGATCAAAGTAGCCTGCCTCATCATTGGTTTTTGTCGTAGGCTTGCCGTCTTCATCCGTCTGGAACAGGAAAAACTCACACTCCGGGCCTACATTAAATGTATAGCCCATCTTCTCTGCTCGTTTTATCACCCGCATCAATACCGCACGCGGATCGCCGACAAACGGAGTGCCATCCGGATTGTATACGTCACAAATCAAACGGGCAACCTTGCCGCGCTGAGGGCGCCAAGGATAGATACAGAAGGTGTTCAAATCCGGCACCAGGTATTGATCTGACTCGTTGATACGGGCAAACCCTTCAATCGAAGAACCATCAATCGAAATTTCTCCGTTCAACGCCCGTTCAATCTGAGAAGAGGTAACTGCAACATTTTTCAGCTGGCCCAACACGTCCACAAACTGCATGCGGATAAACTTAACATCCTCTTCTTCTACGATTCGGATGATATCTTCTTTTGTCAGTGCCACGG
>CAVLAO010000006.1:45885-56901 GCA_963660915.1 Bacteroides sp. CAG:927
TTTCAAAATCAGCCTTTACACGGCCATTTACCCTTATTATAATAAATAATATACACAATCATTTTCATCTGTCAAGTATTCCGCCCCTTTTTTGACATGTAAATTGCATTATCAGTCACTTTTCCCTAAAACCTTCAATTTGTAGTGGTTTGTTTTGCATTATTTTGAATAAATCTAAAATAAGACTTGCAAAACCTAACGAATTGGTGTATGCTGAGTGCAGTTAGAAAAGCACCGCAACGTTGCGGTAAATACACGGAAGTTTAGATGGAGACAATGGGGTTTCTTAGTGCAAGCACCTCTGTCTCCTTTTTTCGTGCAATGATTCCAGTAAGAGATCAATATTTAGGAAAGGGTTGTAAGTACAATGAACATCGCAGAAATCTTTGGTTCGAATGTGTTCAATGAAAGCGTCATGAGGGAACGTCTCCCGAAGAAAGTTTTCGCTGAGGTCATGGACGTCATGGCCAACGGAGGCCAGATCAGCATGGCATCTGCCGATGTAGTCGCCAATGCTATGAAGGATTGGGCCGTAGAAAAAGGTGCCACTCACTACACCCACTGGTTCCAGCCTCTGACCGGCACCACCGCTGAAAAGCATGACTCCTTTATCACCAATCCGGTTGCCGGCAAGACCCTGCTGCAGTTGACCGGCAAGCAGCTTATCATGGGCGAGCCTGATGCTTCTTCCTTCCCTTCCGGCGGTCTGCGTGCCACTTCCTATGCACGTGGTTATACCGCATGGGATATGACCTCTCCCGCATTTGTAAAGGAGATGTCCTGCGGCAACATTCTTTGCATTCCCACCATCTTTGTCTCCTACACCGGTGAGGCTCTGGACACAAAGACCCCCCTGCTCCGTTCCATGGAGGCAATCAGCACCCAGGCAATCCGCGTACTGCGTCTGTTTGGCAACACAGAAGCCAAGAAGGTCGCTCCCTCGGTTGGTCCCGAGCAGGAGTATTTCCTGGTTGATCGTGAGAAGTATCTGAAGCGCCGTGACCTGATTTACTGCGGTCGTACGCTGTTCGGCGCTCCTGCACCGAAGGGTCAGGAACTGGACGATCAGTATTTTGGTGTTATCCGCGAGCGCGTAGGCGCCTTCATGAAAGACCTGAACATTGAGCTCTGGAAGTTGGGTATCACGGCTACCACACAGCACAACGAAGTTGCACCCGCTCAGCACGAAATGGCTCCCATCTTCTCCATGGCTAACGTAGCGGTTGACCAGAACCAGCTGGCAATGGAAACAATGAAGCGCGTTGCAACCCGTCATGGTCTGGTTTGCCTGCTTCACGAAAAGCCTTATGCCGGTGTGAACGGTTCCGGCAAGCACAACAACTGGTCGATCAGCACCGACCTTGGTGAAAACCTGATGGATCCGGGCGCTGATCCTCAGAATAACCTGCAGTTCCAGCTGGTGCTGGCCTGCATCTTGAAGGCGGTAGATACGCACGCAGACCTGCTTCGCCAGAGTGCCAGCGACGTGGGCAACGATCATCGTTTGGGCGCTCAGGAAGCACCTCCCGCTATCATCTCTATTTTCTTGGGTGATCAGCTGGACGAAGTGGTTCGCAATATTGTCAGCGGAATCTCTGCTTCCGGCTCCTCCGCCGGCAACCTGGACTCCGGTGTTTCCACTGTGCCTGTGCTGACTAAGGACGCAACGGACCGTAACCGTACTTCTCCTTTCGCTTTCACCGGCAATAAGTTTGAGTTCCGCATGGTCGGCTCTAACGACTCCATTGCTGCTGCAAATACCACTTTGAACGCGATTGTAGCCGAAGCCTTCTGTGAGGCGGCCGATGTCCTGGAAAAGGCTGACGATTTTGAGTCTGCCTGCAAGGCACTGGTGAAGGAATATATGACCAAGCATCAGCGCATCGTGTTCAACGGCAACGGCTATTCGGATGAATGGGTTGCTGAGGCTGCTCGCCGTGGTTTGCCCAACATCCCCTCCATGGTGGCTGCTGTGCCTTCCCTGACTACAGAAAAGGCTGTGAATCTGTTCGAGAAGTTCCACATCTTTACCAAAGTTGAGTTGGAAAGCCGCTCCGAGGTGCTGTATGAGGGCTATGCTAAGGTAATCAACATTGAGGCGCAGACCATGCTGCACATGGTTCCGAAGCATTACATCCCCGCAACGATCCGCTTCACTACCGAGCTTGGTTCCTCCATTGCTGCTGTTACCGCCGCCGGTGCAGACGCTACCGTACAGAAGGATCTTCTCGCAAAGGTGACTTCCTTACTGGCACAGGCCAGCGCCGCTAAGGACACCCTGGAGGCTGTTGTTGCTGAGACAAATGCAATTGAAGATACCTGCGCCATGGCAAACGCTTTCCACGACAAGGTCGTGCCTGCAATGGCCGCACTTCGCGCTCCTGTGGATGCACTGGAACTGTTGGTGGACAAGGATTATTGGCCGGTGCCCACCTATGGCGATCTGATGTTCGAGGTGTAATTTATCCCGCTTTCAACAGATGTCTACTCTGTTTTCCCTCTCCTTCTCTATTTCATGTGCCGCAGGGTCAGTCGAGCTTTCGACTGACCCTGTTGGTTTGCTGAAATACCCTCGTCTTCGACCTAATGAAGACGAGGGTATTTTTATAAATTAACCTGTTGATACATTTTACAGTTGACTGATTATCAAGATCGTCTAATCTCCCTCTCTTTTTGCAGCCAATGCGTCAATTCTTCACGAAGCTGTGCCCGCAGGGCCGGGCGATCATCGATGGTGATAGCCGCCTGTGGGCAGGCAGCTACACACCGAGGCAAAAGTCCTTCCCGCAGACGCTGGATACAACCATCGCACTTATCCGCCTTTCTATCCGCAGTGATCGTGATGGCATCAAAAGGACAGACGCGTTTGCACATACCGCATCCAACACAGGCAGTATTGCTCAATTGGACGGTACCGGTCTCCGCATCCAATGAGAAGCATTTTTTTGGACATACTTTAGCGCAGGACGGCTCAGTGCAGTGCATACAGGCCATGGAGCACCACTCCAGCTTCCAGCCACGCTTTGTCCGCTTCTCCCGCTGATACAAACGACGAAGCACACAGGTAAAGTCGCTGTGCTCATCCATACAGGCGGCCACACACGCGCCGCACCCACTGCACAGCTCCGAGTGGAAATTGAAGGAAACGTGCAGGACTTCCGGTTCTCTCATGCCAGTGCCTCCTTCACCCGCTCCACCCGGCAACGCAGACTGCGGTAGCCGGGAAAACCGGAAATTGGATCCAGATGCTCCGGCGGAATGATGCTGTTCACGTCCGCGTCCGGATAGTCCTGATAAATGAACACCGTTCCCGCCTCCACGGTATGGGTCAGATTTGCTTTCAGACAAATTGACCCCTCTGTAGTGGTGACGCAGATAGGGTCGCCCTGCTGGATCTTCAGCTTTTTTGCATCTCTGGGGTTCATGTCGGCCATGGACTCCGGCCGGAACGTCTTTTTGATGGCGCTGTTCTGGAAACGGGAGTGGAAGTGATAGGGTAGGCGACCGCCCGCCGTCAACTTGAGCGGGTACTGTGCCGGGTCGCTCTCGTCCTCCGAGGGGCGGTAGGTAGGGAGCGGGTCAAAGCCGTGCTTGCGCAGGATCTCCGATGTCAGCTCAAACTTTCCTGTCGGCGTAGCATAGCCGAAGGCAGTGTTGTCCCCAGCGCGGTAGGGTTCCTTACCGGGAATCTTTGTAGTGGCGGCGCTGGCCTTCAATTCCGCAAAGGTGACGCCCACTTTGCGCAGCAGCCGTCGGGAACAGACCTCGTACCCCGCCCGGAGCAACGGATCATCCAGTTCCAGATACTCTGCCAGCTCACAGAGAATGTCCACATCTGACTTGGACTCGTACAGTGGCCTGATAACGGGATCGAGCCAGCGCACCGTCGGCGTGTTGGCATAGTGACCGCCGTAGCCGCCCTGAAACTGACTGCGCTCAAATGATGTACAGGCGGGTAGGACAATATCAGCATATTTTGCCGTATCAGTCAGAAAAATGTCTGTGTCCACAAAGAAATCCACTTTGGAGAGAGCCTCGAATAATCTGCCGTCACCAGGGAACATCCGGGCGTTCATACCCAGGGCAAACACCGCCTTGATGGGGTAAGGCGTGCCCTCTAAAATCTGGCGAGAGAGATCCATGGCCTGAAATTCGTCGATGAGCTCTGACCAGACCGGAAACCGCTCCGAACCGATCTTCGGTTTTGCGTTTGTCGGACGCACCTCCTGAATGAAAGTCTCGTCCCCAACGTCGCAGTCGGCATTCCTCCGTGGATCAGAAAACTCTGTGGGCACATTTCCGCCGGGACGATCATAGCTCCCGCTAATGGCGGACAATGACAACAGCGCACGGATATTCTGCACGCCATTGCGGTGATGGGTCAGGGGCGCGGCACCCAGACTGATGGCAAATCGGCGATTTTGCACCAAAAGCTCTGCCGCCCGGATGATATCTTCCGCCTTTAGCCCCGTCAGCTCTGCCGTATATTCCGGGGTAAAGGAACGCACATAGTCCCGATACTCCGGGTAGCCGTGGACGTGCTGCCGGATATAGTCACGATCGATGGCGTCGTGCTCAATGAGATAGTTGCCGAAGCACAACGCCAACGCCCCATCTGTACCCGCCCTGATCTTCAGATGAAGGTCTGCACGCTGACTGAATTGGGTCGTTCGGGGGTCAATGGCGATAACCTTCAACCCTTTCTTCCTCAATAGCTCCAATGCATCGTCGTGATAGACGCCGTTGTAAAACGGATTATATGCCCAGGCGAGGAACAGTTCCGCGTTGGCAATGTCCGCCCGGGTCAGACTGCCGCCGGTCAGGATGTTTGCCATACGCATGGCCTGAAAGCAGGAGCTGGACTCCGTGCCGTAGTTCAGCGTGCCGAACGAGTGGACGAAGCGGTGGTACATGGTGCGGTACCACTTGGAATAACCAGTGAAAAAAGCTACGCTGTCCGCACCGAAATCACGCTTATAGCCGTTTAGCTTTCCCGCAATGGTGCGATAGGCCTCCTCCCAACTGATGAGCTCGAAATTTCCCTCGCCCCGCTCCCCCACACGTCGCAGGGGCGTGTGGATACGATCCGCGCGGTAGATGTAGTCCCGGCTGGCATAACCCTTTACACAAAGCTTTCCACGGTTGGCACACTCCTTTGAGCCCTCCACTTTCACCACCTTGCCGTCCTTTACCCATGCGTCAATGCCGCAGCTGTTGGAGCAAATCTCGCAGACCGTCTTTTTGATTTCTGCCTCCATCACACATCCCTCCACTTGATCAGCTTCCGCTGCAGCAACGAGACAAAAGCACTCAGAATTGTCACAACGACGCCCATGAGGATAATACCGGCAATGACCTTGGTGTAGTCCGCATAGTCAGAGAACTTCTTGACGAAGTAGCCTAGACCGGAACTGGCTCCTAGCAGCTCCGCGCCGGTCAGGCACAGCAGTGCCGCCCGGATGCTGCCGGTCAGACCGGTAAGAATGCTGGGTTTGCAATAGGGCAGAATGACACCGAAGAGCATGGTGAATGTAGAGACATTCATCACCTGAGCGGACTGAATGATCTTCCGGTCAATGGAGCCGACACGGCTGACCATATTCTGAAATGTCGGCCAGAATACAGCACAGAAGATGACGAAAATGGATGCCGCCCGGAACGTGGGCATTACCGCCACCACATAGGGGGTATAGACCAGAGGCGGGATAGGGCTGATGACGTTGGCAATGGGCAGAATTGCACCCCGCAACCGTGGAATCCAACCCACTAGCAGGCCAAGAAATACGCCGAAGATGAGCGCCAGACCCACGCCGATGAGCAATAGCTTCAACGAACTGACCACTCCCTGCGCCATGAGCACCCGCTGGGACACAAATACATAGAACACATTCTCCGGAGGCGGCACCAACACTGGATGAGTAAGGTTCAGACGGCTGGTCAAATCCCACACACCAAGGAACAGGAACGCCGCGGTAACGATATCCAGCGCGCTCTTCTTTCGCTTGTGTGCATAGCAGATAAGAAAGGCGGCCTCGATGAGCAGCAACACTGCCAGATAAGGTACCACACTGTCCAGCTTTCGTTGGGCAGGCACAGCCAGAACAGCCAGCACCGCCAGAAACAGCAGGTTGCCACGATTGAAGATCAGCTTTTTCACAGTACCACCTCCTCATAGATCTCATCGGCCACCTGTTCATAGAACAGGGACATCAGATGTTTACGCAGCTGAATATATTCCTCTGTCTGAGCAATAGCATCCCTCCGCCGAGGACGATGGAATTTTACCGGCACAACAGCATGAATGCGTTTAGGCTCCATCACTACGATGCGATCGGCCAGCAGGATGGCCTCGTCAATGTCGTGGGTAACAAACACAACGGTCTTGTGGTGTTCCACACTCAGGCGGCTGATCAGCTCCTGTAGATCCTGCCGCAGTTTGGGATCGATCGCGCCAAAGGGCTCATCCATCAACAGAATATCTGCCTCCATTGCCAGTGCCCGGGCAATGGCCACCCGCTGCTGCATACCGCCGGACAACTCTGCCGGATAACGGCCACCGGCGTTGCCCAACCCTACGCACTCCAGATAATAATCCGCTATCCGGCGCTGCTCCTCCCGACTGTGGCGCATGCCGCTCTGGCGGATGCCGAAAATGATGTTCTTGCGGGCGGTCAGCCACGGGAAGAGGGAGTAGTGCTGAAACACCACTGCCCGTTCTCTTCCCGGACCGGAAATAGCCGCACTGTCTATGCGGATCTCGCCGCTGTCCGTACGGTTCAGCCCCTCCAGCAGGCTGAGCAGGGTGCTTTTGCCGCAACCGGATGGACCAAGCAGGCAGACAAACTCCCCCTCCTCGATGGAAAGGCTTACGTTGTCCAACGCAATCTCCCGTCGATCAGAACCGGGATAGTGAAAGGAAATATGGTCAATGTCGATCTTGCTCATAGATATTGCTCCTCTGGCAATGCTCTTCCGCTTTTACTAATACGGCTTGGGCTGCTGGTTTTACTCCTCGTTATACTGCTGGAACAACTTCAGTTTGCTCTGGTAAAATGCGTTGTCCGGATCTCGCTCCAGCAGGGCATTCAGTGCGTCGGAATAGACGCTGGTATCAATGTGGTCACTCACGTCCACATCCGTGTTTTCAAAATAGCCGGAGTCACTCAGAGACTCGTAATAAGTCTCCACACCCTTCTTGTTGGGGTCGAGAGTCAGCACTGTACGGTTGACAAACAGATAGTTTCTGACGTAATCCTCATCCTTGCCGGAGTCCTCTGCCAGAAGCTTGACAATCTCATCCTGATTGCTTTCGTCCTCGTAATACTCCCATGCGCGCAAATTGGCGATGGTAAACTTCACAAAGGCGTCCCGCTTCTCAGCCAATTTTGCGCTGGACGTGACCTGACGGCAGCAGACATACAGTGGCTCCAACTCGCCCACCTCATAGACGATAGATACTCCGATGTCCACAAAAGTATTGGCCTTCTCTACGGGAAGGAAACCTACATCGGCCTCACCCTTGGCAACGGCCTGCGCCACATTGGCCTCGCTGTCCACTTCCATGAGTGTTACGCTGTCGAGATCAACCCCTGCATTTTTCAATTGAGTTCGAATAACCGTCCAGGAGGACTCGCCCCGCACCATAGCAGCGGTGATGCCGGTATATTTGCTAAGATCCTTATAGGTGTCCACATTCTCAGGTTTTGCAATGATCGCGCCTCCTTCGGCCGCCGTGCCTTCAAACACCACCAGGTCAGAACCATTGGCGATGAATGTCAGGTCGGGAACGATGCCCGTGCCCAGTACATCCACATCCTTGCCGGTGGTGATGGCGGTCAGAGCCTCCGTTCCGGCGGCATTGACAAACTCCACATTCACCCCCTCCTCCTTGTAGTAGCCCAGCTTGTCGGCCAGAATGTTGATGGCCGTGCGGATCTGGCCGGGCTGGGTGGCAAAACGGATGGTGTTCTCCTCCGCATCAAAGGCAATGTCGTCAGCCGCTGCATCGGAGGAAGCGGAGGATGGACTCCGGCCGCCGGAAGCGCTTTGAGCAGTGGAGTTACCGCTGCTTCCGCAGCCGGTCAGAGCGGAGGCTGTCACAGCCAGTGTCAGGAACAGAGTGATAATTTTCTTATACTTCATGGGGTATCTCCTCTTTCTTTGCAATAAAAATGAGGCGTTACAGCAGGGTTGTTCAACACCTGTGTAATGCCTCCGGTTTGTCCAGTCAGCGTGTTTATTTGTCAATGCGGATCTTCTCGCTCTTTTCGACCTGGATGAGCTTTCCATTCTGGAATGTCAAAGTAATCGTTCCAAAAGCCAATCGCTCCGCCAGCTGCTGTAGCTGTTCGATCTGCTGTGGTGAGATGGGTTTTTCCATGTCAGCCCTCTCCTTTCTCAAGGTCATGCAATAAAAAAACCGGGGCTGCTTACAGCTCCCGGGCAAACGGATCATATATGGCCTACCTCAGCGACAACATGACCGCTCCGTGTGCAGACAGAGCATGACAGTGCGCCCGGCCACCTGGTTTGCCCGGGAATACAGCATTCGTCCACATCGAAAATTGCTCCGCAGCAGCGTCTGAAAAAATACGGTCATCATACTCACCTCACCTTCTATGTTAAAACCAATTAAGTTAGTTGGTATATTCGGATTATAGCGTATGCGCGCTCAGCTGTCAAGCCCTATTTTTTTAAAAAGTCTGTTTTTGTCATCGTGTAGGTTGTACTTCCGAAAGAATATCGGAAAAATATTTGTCACATAGTCCTATAGCCTTGCTACACTGAGATTAAAACCAGTTATACAGGGCGGATTATCTATCAACGTGAGCTCGACTCGATAAGAGCAACTAGTTCTTCTTTACGCTCATTGCGCGCAAAACATCGACTGATCGCAATTCATTCTGGAGCTGATAAATAACCGATCTAACGATAAATACTTGGTCGGCACGTATAGAAAAAGCCGTTTGATTTTTCATCGAAACCAGGTGGCTTTGTCGACAGACTGCGGCGGCAGATGCATTTGCATCTGCCGCCGCAGTATTTCTGATCGCAATCAGTGCTTCCATGCCCCGGTTTTATCTTCAATTCCAAACTGTTCCGGGTGGAATACCGGATTAATTCCCTGTTTTTTCTGCTGTTCATAGTCCTTTAAAATTGCGCTTGCTTTCGGCGCCAGGAGTGCAATCGCAATAATATTGGCCCACGCCATCAGGCCATAACCAATATCGCCCATTGCCCACATTGCATCCGCGTTGATCACAGCGCCAAGGAAGGATGCAATCAGGAAAATAACACGACCGACTGCAACCGCCGTTTTGCTGTTCCCGGTCAGATAGCGGATATTGGATTCTGCCTGATAGCAATAGCTGGTCATGGATGTAAATACAAACAGCACGATAATAATCGCCAGCATCTTGCCGGCCCAACTGCCCATGCTGTTCACTAAGGCATACTGCGTCCACTTAATCCCTGCTTCTAACCCATTGGTCTGACTCAGCAATAAGTTACCCGCTCCGTCTGTCACATCAAAGGTATTAGTGAGCAGGACAATAAATGCGGTAGAAGAACCGATAAACAAAGTATCTACATAAATAGAAAAACTCTGGATGAGCCCCTGCTTTGCCGGATGCGAACACTCGGCGGTAGCAGAGACAATTGCGCCGCAACCCATACCTGCTTCGTTGGAATAAATACCGCGTTTTACTCCCCAGGACACCGCGGATCCCAAAATACCGCCGAATACTGCATGCACTCCGAATGCAGATTGAACGATCATCGCCAAAACGCTTGGAAGACGGGTGATATTTGTAAACAGAATGAATAGCGCCGCCAGAATATAAACCGCACACATCAACGGTGCCAACAACTCAGCCAAACGAGCAATTCGCTTGATACTGCCGAAAACGACAATTCCAAGGATGATGCAGCAGATCAACCCCACCACAATTTTATTTACGGAAAATGCCTCTTCAAATACGGTAGCCAAAGAATTGATTTGTACGCCCGGCATTAACAGGCCAGGCCCAAGGAACGCAACAATGGCAAACAAAATGGCATATGGCTTGCATTTTAATCCTTTTTCGATGTAGTATGCCGGTCCGCCCTGATAGCTTCCGTCTACGTTGCGCACCTTATATGCCTGTGCCAGTGCGGACTCCGCATAGGCAGACACCGCCCCAATCAGTGCAATAATCCACATCCAGAACACAGACCCGGGTCCGCCATAAAAAATGGCGGAGGCAACACCGGCGATGTTTCCCATGCCAACACGCGCACCTACCGTAGTCGCAAAGGACTGAAACGGCGTAATTCCTTCGCTCTTGCACTCTTCCTTGTCGGTCAGAAGACGGACCATTTCTCTTACCAGACGAATCTGCGGAAAACGCATACGAAGAGACAGATACAAACCGACACCGAGACACAGCAATACCAGCACCATGCTCCAGACAATTCCGTCCACATTGCTCACAAATTGGGAAAACTGTTCCATAAGACCTCTTTCCGATTGTTCAACTTGCAATCATAATGATATAATTCGAAAAAATACGCTCTAATTTGCAGGAATTCACGCAAATTAGAGGTGCTTTTTACAGTAATGTTGCTATAATACAATAAAATCGCCGAAAAATCAATTAATTTGTCAAAGTGGCATCCGCCATACCCTCAATATTTCTCACAACTTCAAAAGGAAATTCTTAACGATCGTAATTTTATGCTATAATAAATAATACTTTCCCAATCTACCGGACTATAGGATCGACCTGAATCCGGGTGATTTGACACTATTTGACGACTTATCAAGCCAATTTTAAGACACCGGACTATAAGAACGCCCGGAAAACCGCTGTTTTGGCTTGATACTCCTCCTTGGAAGGCCAAAGATTTTTGTAAAACAGTACAAGAAAAGCTTTATCATATAGTCCCATTGTGATATAATAGGACTATATAAAGGAGATGATTCTTATGGCTGTTCCTGCAGAAATCCGGGCCGTTCCGAGGCCTGTTAATACCATC
>CAVLAO010000007.1:0-51049 GCA_963660915.1 Bacteroides sp. CAG:927
CTTAGGAGGCGAACGCTCTATCCTGCTGAGCTACAGAGACAGATCAACACTGGCGAAATAGGCAAAAGCCAACCAATGCCACATATCATTTTAACGGAAGATGCTGATTTTGTCAACGCAAATGGCGGAAAGTGTTGCGTTCTCAGGGAAATGGCGATATAATGCAATGTCGTGATTTTAAAATGTGAGTCGGTGGGCCGTTTCGCGCCTGCCAAGGAGGAATTTTCCCAATATGAAGCAGGAAAAACTGAGAAACGTAGCCATTATTGCCCACGTTGACCATGGTAAAACTACTCTGGTAGACGCCTTGCTGAAGCAAAGCGGCGTTTACCGCGACAACCAGGAAGTAGTAGACCGCGTAATGGACTCCAATGATCTGGAGCGGGAACGCGGCATTACGATTATGGCAAAGAACACCGCAGTTACCTATGGTGATACAAAGATCAACATTGTTGATACTCCGGGTCATGCGGATTTCGGCGGCGAGGTAGAACGCATCCTGAAAATGGTAAACGGCGTCATTCTTCTTGTGGACGCGGCAGAGGGTCCTATGCCTCAGACCCGTTTTGTTTTGTCCCGTGCTTTGGAGCTTGGCCACAGAGTTATTGTTGTGGTCAATAAAATCGATCGTCCGGATCAGCGTATCTACGAAGTGATCGACGAGGTTCTGGAACTGCTGATGGATCTGAATGCAACCGACGAGCAATTGGATAGTCCTATGTTGTTCTGTTCGGCGCGTGAGGGGATCTGTGGATACACCCCGGACAAGATCGGAGAGGATTTGAAACCTCTGTTTGACACCATTATGGACTACATTCCCGCACCGGAAGTGGATTTGGATGCACCGTTCCAGATGCTGGTTTCCTCCATTGACTACAACGAGTTTGTAGGCCGTATTGCTGTGGGGCGTATTGAACGCGGCACTTTAAAGCAGAATCAGGAGATTGTGGTGTGCAATTACCATGCACCGGATCAGGTGAGCAAGAAGGCAAAAGCTACTGCAATTTATGAATTCGACGGTTTGAATCGTGTGCCTGTTACCGAAGTGCAGGCAGGCAATATCATTGCCATGTCCGGCATCGGCGACATCACCATCGGTGATACCATCTGCGCTGTCGATTCCGTTGAACCGCTGGAATTTGTCCAGATCAGCGCACCGACGATGGAAATGACCTTCTCAGTCAACGACTCACCATTTGCCGGCCGCGAGGGCAAGTTTGTCACCTCTCGTCAGATCCGCGACCGCCTGATGAAAGAAACGCTGAAGGATGTGTCTTTGCGTGTCACCGAGGTGGAAGGATCGGATTCTGCGCTGAACGTGGCGGGCCGTGGCGAAATGCACCTGTCCATTTTGATTGAAACCATGCGTCGAGAAGGTTATGAGTTTCAGGTGTCCCCACCCCGTGTATTGTACAAGACGATTGACGGACAGAAGTGCGAACCTATGGAGCGGTTGGTGGCGGATGTACCCAGCGAGAGCTCTGGCGCGGTCATTGAAAAGATGGGATCCCGCAAGGGCGATTTCCTGGATATGACCCCCATCGGCAGCAACCGCGTGAAGCTGACCTTCCTGGTGCCGTCCCGCGGCCTGTTCGGTTATCGCAATGAATTCCTGACCGATACAAAGGGCGAAGGTATTATGGCCTCTGTATTTGACAGCTACGCTCCTTATCGCGGTGAGGTTACCCGCCGTAATGTAGGCGCGCTGGTGGCCAGTGAAACCGGCGAGTCAGTTACCTACGGCCTGTACAATGCACAAAGCCGCGGTACACTGTTCATTGGCGCTGGTGTGCCGGTGTATGAGGGCATGGTCATCGGCCAGACACCGAAGATGGAGGACATTGCCATCAATGCCTGCAAGCGTAAGCAGTTGACCAACACACGGGCTGCTGGCAGCGATGATGCCCTTCGCCTGATTCCGCCGAAACAGATGAGCTTGGAGCAGTGCCTTGAGTTCCTTGACGATGACGAAGTACTGGAGGTCACTCCGGAGAGCCTGCGTATCCGCAAGCGCATATTGAATCTGGAACAGCGGATGAAGAGCATTCATCGGAAATAAGAATCCCAAAGGGCTGATGTCATAGATGTCAGCCCTTTTTTGATAAACGAAAGCAGACTATAGTCGGTGGCCAGCTCCGCGCGAAAGCGCAGGGCTTTTTCTTGCTCTTCATAAAAAAATGAGGTAAACTATACTCCGAGAGTGTGTTGCATCCTTATGAATTTTGTATGCTTCAGTTACTCAAATCATATTGTGTAGCATTTAAAACAGGAGAACGTAAAATGGAGATTACAGTTCGTGCTTATATGCCGGAGGATGTAGCGGCAATGTCGAAAATCTGGAACGAAGTTGTAGAGGAGGGCATAGCCTTCCCGCAGTTGGAGCGCCTGACAAAGGAAACCGCGGCCGACTTTTTCGGCGAGCAAAGCTATTGTGGTGTGGCAGTTGATGCCAACGGGATTGTGCAGGGAATGTACATCCTGCACCCGAACAACGTGGGGCGGTGTGGTCACATCTGCAATGCCAGTTATGCAGTGGCATCCTCCAGTCGGGGGATGCACGTGGGGGAGTATCTTGTGCGGGACTGCATTGCGCAGGCCCATGCCCTGGGTTTCCGAGTACTGCAGTTTAATGCGGTAGTGGCGACGAATAGCCGGGCACGATGCCTTTATGAAAAGATTGGTTTTCACCAACTGGGCGTAATTCCCGGCGGCTTTTTGATGAAGGACGGGCATTACGAGGATATCTGCCCCTATTATATCGAAGTATAAATAGCGGGTTATTGCTTTGGGCAAAAGATAATGAAAAAAACAGAATCTGAAATTGAAAACAGTCAGGGAGGAAACGAATGGGAAACCAAATGAAAGCTCCCGCCTATCAGGGCGGGGAGATTTTTTTGCTGAAAATGGGTGAGATCGTTCTTAAGGGATTGAATCGCCGCCGCTTTGAGGATCGCCTTACCGCAAACGTCAACCGCAGACTGCATCACCTTGGCCGCTGGCGCGTTTACTGTCGGCAATCCACGGTATATGTAGAGCCAATGGAGGAACGGTGCGATCTGGACGGAGCATGGGAGGCGCTGCAGCCAGTGTTCGGTGTGGCAGGCCTGAGCCGCGCAAAGGCTTGCGAAAAGGACAAGGACGCTTTTGTTGCTACGGCCATTGAGTATCTGCGGGATCAACTTATGGCGGCAAAGAGCTTCAAGGTGGAGTCGAAACGGGCGGATAAGAGCTTTCCAATGACCTCTATTCAGCTCAGTCAGTATGTCGGCGGCATGATTCATGACGCTTTCCCTCACTTGAAGGTGGATGTCCACAATCCAGAATTTACTGTTCATCTGGAGGTGCGGGATTTCAGCGGCTATGTCCACGGAAATCCTACGCCCGGTGCCGGAGGACTGCCGGTTGGCGCCGGAGGAAGAGGTGTTGCGCTTCTCAGCGGCGGTATTGACTCGCCTGTGGCGGCCTATATGATGGCCAAGCGGGGACTTGCGCTGGATATGGTGCACTTTTTCAGTTATCCCTATACTTCTCTGGAGGCTAAGGAAAAAGTGCTGCAGTTGGCAAAGGAAATCACCCCCTATACCGGTCGCTTGACGGTTCATATCGTTCCTTTTACCGAAATTCAGGAGGAGCTGCGCCGCAACTGCCCGGAACCGCTGTTTACGTTGGCGATGCGTCGCTTCATGATGCGTATTTCTGAATTGATTGCTCAGCGCATTGGTGCAGGTTGTCTGGTTACCGGTGAAAGTTTGGGGCAGGTGGCCAGTCAGACGATGGAGGCCATGGCGGTGACTCAGTCTGCCTGCAAACTGCCGATCTTCCGTCCGGTAGTAGGTATGGACAAAGAGGAAATTGTTCAGATAGCCAGACGCATTGGCACATTCCAGACGTCCATTCTGCCTTATGAGGATTGCTGCACTGTATTTACGCCTCGTCATCCCAAGACCCATCCTACCGTAGAGGAACTGCTGGAAGCGGAGCAGAATTACGACTTTGAAGGCCTTTGTCAGAAAGCAGTTGAGGGTATTGAGCGAATCATTGTGAATCTGCCGGAGCGGGAAGAATGATGCCTGAAATGCGAGCTTTCATCCGTTGTATTGCACCGCGCAAAAATAACTTTATACAAACAGGTTTTTAAAAGAATAACTTTTTAAAGAGCAATACCCATAAAAAACACTGAAAACACGAAAAATCGGAGTTTTTTGCAGGTGTTGCTCTTTACTTTTTTTTTGCCTGTGTTATAATGCAATTTGATGTAATAGAGGTTTTTCGGTGCTGAGATCTGGGGCACCGTACCGCGATATGGAGGTTATTTTATGCGAGTTCAGCTTACTGAAACGGTTTTGCGTGACGCAAACCAGTCTCTGATTGCAACCCGTCTGCCCTACTCGGTCTATGAACCGATCCTTTCCACAATGGATCAGGCCGGCTATTATTCGATCGAATGTTGGGGCGGTGCCACGTTTGACACCTGCCTGCGCTATTTGGATGAGGACCCGTGGGAGCGGCTGCGCGGTCTGCGCAAGCATCTGCCGAATTCCCGGCTGCAGATGCTTCTCCGCGGTCAAAATTTGTTGGGGTATAAGCATTATCCCGATTCTGTGGTTGAGAAATTCGTAGAGCTGAGCATCAAAAACGGCATCGACATCATCCGCATTTTCGATGCACTGAATGACTTCCGCAACATTCAGACGGCACTGGAAGCAACAAAGAAGTATGCAACCGACAAGACAATTGCTTCCGGCTGCATTTCCTACACCCAGAGTCCGGTGCACACGGTGGAAAAGTATGTAGAGATGTGCAAAGAGCTGCAGCGCATGGGATTTGACACCATCTGTCTGAAGGACATGGCAGGTACTATGAGTCCGTATGAGGCGGAAAACCTGATCAAAGGAATCAAAGATGCCGTGGGCGATATGCCGGTTATTCTGCATACTCACTGCACAACCGGCATGGCCTATATGACCTATACCAAGGCGATTGAATCCGGCATTGATGTGATCGACACGGCCACTTCCTGCTTCTCCGGCGGCACTAGCCAGCCGGCAACGGAGACCATGTTCTATGCCCTTGATCAGATGGGCATTGAAACCGGCCTGAACGAGAAGGTGCTTAAGGAAGTCAACGACTTCTTTAAGCCCATAAAAGAGGGTTATGTGAAAGACGGCACGCTGAACCCCAAGAGCCTTTCTACCGACTCTCAGGCTCTTGTCTATAAGGTTCCCGGCGGCATGCTGTCCAATATGATCGCAAACCTGACGGACTTGCACGCAATGGACAAGTTTGATGAGGCCTTGGTGGAAATTCCGAAGGTACGGGCAGATCTGGGCTATCCTCCGCTGGTTACGCCTATGAGCCAGATGGTGGGAACGCAGGCAGTTATGAACTGCATCGCAGGCCACTACAAGGCGGTTTCCAAAGAGGTAAAGGCTTATTTCCGGGGCGAGTACGGCAATCCGCCTGCTCCGGTGAATGAGGAGCTGGCAAAGCAGATTCTGGGCAAGGAGCAGCCTATTGACTGCCGCGTTGCGGATGCCGCACCTTCCACCATGCTTGAGGATGCAAAGGCAAAATTGGGCGATCTGGCGCAAAGCGAAGAGGATGTCATGAGCTATATCTGCTTCCCGGATCAGGCTAAAGCATTCCTGGAAGAGCGCAAGGCCAAAGCGGATGGGACCTGGGTTGATCCTAAGGCGGCTGCCGCAGTTCCTGCAGCGCAGGTGCTGACCGGAACAGGAACGATGACTGTTGCTCCGCAGGTGAATGGCAACGCCGTCACCTATACTGTTTCCTGTGAGGAAGTAAAGTAATTTAATAGAAGACAAAGGAAAACCACCGGGATAGGTCAAAAGACTTTTCCCGGTGGTTTCCTGTATGAAGAAGAATGAAGATAGCGATTGAATCAATTGTTCTCGATTTCTGCGGCAGCGGGCAACTCAGTTGGTGTCTCAGTTGTTGAGGTTTCCTGAACTACATCCGGATCTGTATCCGAGCTCTCTTCGGAAGGTGCCAAGTCTGGAACAGATTCTGCTGCAGTGGAAGTGTCTTCTGTCGGAGTGTTGCTAGGGATGGATTCTGCAGCGGATTCCTCGGCGGTTGCGGTGCCATTTTGTGCTTGTACTTGGGTGTCGCTTTGTGAGGAAGAGGAACCGGAAGGCGTGCCGATGGTGCCATTGTTTGAAAGATTGGCCGTACCGGAATAGCTGCCCCACTGGGGGATGAGGGTGATGGTCGTGCCGGTGGCGGCATTCACGGTAAAGGTAAAAGTGTCACCGACGGAAATTGATTCCGTGTAGTAAACGGTTTTGCCATTAGCAATTTGAAATCTGCAATAGCCGTTTGCACCGGTGGTGCCGACAGCGGTCAGCGTGACGACACAGGTGTCGTCAGTTAAAGTGTAGTCCGTTCCGGCTTCTGCAAGGGAAACGGTTTCACCGTTGATTCGGCAAGATAATTTGTAGGATGGACTTTGCAAGGCTGCTGTTCCAACCGAAGCAGAGGCAGTGAACCAGGCCAGGCTGGAACCGCAAAGGCAGACAGCGCAAATGCAAATGCAGATAAGGGACGGTGCAAACAAGCGATAAAGACCGCCATCCTGTTTGGTTTTGCGGTTTTTTCGGTTGAATATTTTTGTGATTCTGTCTCGTAGTTGTGTATGAAAATGAGAAAAGGATTTGGCTGTTCCGGCGGCAAGCGAAGCAGTTCTAATTTCCATTCTGTTTGCAGCTCCTTTCCCGTTTTTACAAGGGCAATCAAAAGGTACAAGTAACCCTGTACCCTTTGATTGCCCCTCCACCCATAGGTGGAGAGGGCTTGAAGAAGAAAAATGTGAATCGTATGACTTACTGAATCGTCAACGCGGTATCAGACTGAACACTCATGTTGTTCTGGATATCGTCTCCGGTGACTTCTGCACCGTTCACAAAGAACGAGCATCCATCAAAGGTTACGCTTGCTCCGGCTTCCCGCACAGAAAGCAGCCGCTCAGTGGCTGTGCCCAGTTCGTTTGCTTCAATGCGGCAGTTTTTGAAGGTCAGGTCAGCATTTTCTGCACCTTCGACAACCACGATGGTAGCATAGTCGTCAGAATCTCCACTCCACTTGTTGTTGCCAATCAGAGTGCAGTTCTCAAAGGTAGCTTTCGTGTTGGCAGACCAGGTCTGGAATCCGGAGTAACCGGTCAACGTGGAATTGCGAATTACTACGGTGGCCTTGTCATTAGCACTTGCAATATTGAGGGCGTAATGATCTGCAGAGGCAGAGCAGTTATCCATGACAATGGTAACATCCGCATTTCCGTACACGGAAATGCCCCGTTCCAGATTGGAAGCATCAATATCTACGCCGGAAAGGGTAAGCGTTACCGGAGCGGAGGTGTTATCATTTACATTGATAACGCGGGTCGCACCGTCTGCCTTCAGCGTGCCGGTACCGGTGCCGTAGATGGTCACATCACCGGTAACCTCAAGTGCTGCAGGCAAGGTAATTTCATCGGTCAGAACAACGTCTTCACCGTTTTTCAGAGCAGCGGCCAGTTCGTCCGCTGTTGATACGGGAACAGCGTACTCGGCGGTTGCATCATACTGATTGTCGATGCTGTCATATTCGACGGTATCCTGCGTTGCGTAGACAGTAATTGCAATGCCGTTGAGAGAAAGGTTCTGATACTCGTTGCCTGCGTCTTCCTGCATATGACCCTTGATGGTCAGTGCTTCGGAAGTTGCGCCGGCGGTCAGATGGTGATCCGCATCAAGAGCAGTGTCACTGACGGTCCAGTCGATTGCTTCCAGCAGCTTTTCGTCGCCGTCAATGCCGGAGATTGCAATCTTGTACTTCAGAGCGAGAGTGCCGTTGTTCTTCACGTACACGGCAGGAAGCTCATAGGTTGCGCCGGGCTCCCAAAGGATTGTTTCGCCTGCGCCGTCTGCGGCCTTCTTGAAGTTCAAAGTTGTGCCTTCAAGGTTGTTGCCGGCTTCGTCGACAAGTTGGATGCCCAGGGTGCCTGCTTGAATCTGATTCACAGCCGTCGAAGCGGTAGAAGTGAACCACGCGAAGGTTGCGCCAATGAGCATTACAACGCACATGAGAACGGCCAGTGCGCTGGATACAAATGCCCGCTTGGTGATTTTGCTGTTTGCCATTTTCCAGTGTCCTCCCTTAAATTATTGCCGAAAGAATTCTCAGCCTAATAAACAGGCGTCAACTCTCGGCTTTCCCGAACTTTTTACAGTTCAGGCAATCAAAAGATACAACGACTGTTTCAGATGTTTGTATCCTTTGATTGCCCCTCACCCCGAAGGGTGAGAGGGCTTGGGAGAATTCAGATTTACGCTTCCGTGTCTGCAACAACGGTGTACCAGACGTCGCCGTTTGCCTGCGTTTCGGACACGACCTTGTAGCCATCGGCAACAAAGTTGCCGCCCAGGTTATCATCGCCTGTGGAGGGATCATAGTTTACAAAAGTGCCGCCCTTCACGGTGATTGTGCCGGGATTGCTGTTCACCTGATTCAGGACATAGTAACGTCCGCCGTACTGATAATCGGTTTTAAAGAAACCGCCTTCGATGACAATGTTTCCGCCTTTGGATTCAATGACGGAATTGCCTCCGCCGGTTGCATCACTGCCGACCGTGAAAGTACCGCCGGTAATGGTAACTGTGGCACCGTCAACCACACGTACGCACTGGTTGTTGCCGCCTGAACCGCCGTCAAAAGTGCCGTCGGTAATGGTTACGTTGGTATCTGTACCGGTAGCTGTTACAGCAATGGCGCCCGCATTGGTTGCGGTGATGCCTGTGCTGAGAACGTAGGTGCCGCTTGAGAAGGTCTTGCCGGCAGCAACTACTTCAGTGTACTTTGCATCGTTATCATACTGATTGTCAGTGCTGTCATATTCGACAGTATCCTGCGTTGCGTAGACAGTAATTGCAATGCCGTTGAGGGAAAGGTTCTGATACTCGTTGCCTGCGTCTTCCTGCATATGACCCTTGATGGTCAGTGCTTCGGAAGTTGCGCCGGCGGTCAGATGGTGATCCGCATCAAGAGCAGTGTCACTGACGGTCCAGTCGATTGCTTCCAGCAGCTTTTCGTCGCCGTCAATGCCGGAGATTGCAATCTTGTACTTCAGAGCGAGAGTGCCGTTGTTCTTCACGTACACGGCAGGAAGCTCATAGGTTGCGCCGGGCTCCCAAAGGATTGTTTCGCCTGCGCCGTCTGCGGCCTTCTTGAAGTTCAAAGTTGTGCCTTCAAGGTTGTTGCCGGCTTCGTCGACAAGTTGGATGCCCAGGGTGCCTGCTTGAATCTGATTCACAGCCGTCGAAGCGGTAGAAGTGAACCACGCGAAGGTTGCGCCAATGAGCATTACAACGCACATGAGAACGGCCAGTGCGCTGGATACAAATGCCCGCTTGGTGATTTTGCTGTTTGCCATTTTGCATTACTCCTCTCTTAAATTAGCTAATCTCTTAAATTAGCTGAAATGGCATTATGTAAAGCATTTTATGCTGTTACATCGTAATAAAGACGGATGGGGTTACGGCTCTTGCGATTTGCTCTGATCTATTTGTGCTTTCATTTGCAGCAGTTCCTGCATCATGCGCTGGGCTTCCGCACGGTCTGCTTTGAGTTTCTCCCGTTCCGCCTGCAATTCCGCCTGTTGTTCTGCCTTATATCGGTGAAACAGACGAATGCAGCGGACGCCTTCTAACAGGATGAGGAGCAAAAACGGCGTTAGAATGCATATAATATAACCGGGGGTGGTTTTCAGGAACTGAAAGAAAGTGCCCATCTTTGGGATCGCACACTGATATTTGCCCAACACATACGAATAGGTGACGACAGTTTCGTCGTCTGTGCCGGTGGTTGTGCCATACGTCACAAACCCGGGCTGACCGCTTGCGTCAGCAGTAAGGCAGCGGATTTTATGGGTTACAGTCTCGCCGTAATTGGATGAATTTTGGGAGGTGTAGGCGATAATGTCGCCTTCCTGCAGAGTGGAGCAATCTACTTCCTTTACGAGAACCAGATCACCGGCGGAAAAGTCGGTTACCTTCATAGAGTCGGACAGGACGATGAAGGCTTTGTAACCGAACAGACTGCGGTCTGTGCGATCAAAGGTTGATACGGATACAATCGTAAAAACCATCATTCCAACGGCAAAAACAACCACCAGCCAGACGAAAATAGTTCGGATTACCTTCAATAACTTCATTTCTCCGCTCCTTACTGAAATTGTTTGTTCGGGTTGTTTTTGGTTTGCGTCGCTTCGGCGCACAGGTTGAAGTTAAGGTCAAGGCTTTGTGCGGCGTTGCCTGCCTCCTCCGGAAAGTGGAAACAGATGGTCAGGTCTTTTCTCTGGCCGATTTTAAGGAGATCGTCTGCAGCAGTTGCGTTTTGTGCGTCTAATGTGCTTGCTGTTCCGGAATACAGCACTTTGTCGCCGTCCTTAATGGTCACTTCCAACACATCGGCAAGACCGCCGGAAACATTATCCAGGTAGAGCCTGTAGTAAACATCCCAGGTGCCTTCGTTTTCAATGAAAAAGTCTTTTTTGACGGTCATACCGGATTCGAAGAGAAACTCGTGCGCTTGAATCACCGGTTCGCCGTCATTGAGGTTGATTTTTACCTCGCCAGAGTGAATCAAATTATTTTCCACGGATACGGCGGCGTACATAAGGGCGAAGGTTGTCGCACAAAGGCAAACTGCAAGCACGATGACGGTGATAATGCCCCAGGTCAGTTTTGTTCTGGTTTTTGATTCAGGCATCTTTTTCCGCCTCCTTGCGCCCGCGGACAATCAGCAGGATGGCGATTGCGCCTCCGGAGACCGCCGCGAGACAGACCCACAGCAGAGGCGAAGAAGTATCACCGGTCTTGGGGGAACGGCTGAGGTTTTCGGTTCCCTCTACCCACCAGTTGAAATCGGCAATCAGATCCTGGTTCTGGTAGTCGTTCCCTACGCTCGTGTCGAGGGATGCCGTGATTTCGTAATACAGCTCATCGGTGGTGCTTTCTGCAGAGCTTAGCTTATGAGCAATGCTGTTCGGCATATCCTTCAGGAAACCGTCGTACATGGTTTCACCGGTGGTGAGCAGCTTGACCGTTACGTTCATTACCTCAGCCAATTTTTCATAGCCGGGGCGAACCGTGGCTTTGAAGTGCACGGTGACGCTGTCGTGGTAGGACACCTGGACGCGAAAATATTTTGTTTCGCTGTCGCCGGGGAACATGTTTCCCACAGAAAACGCCGCGTTTTCTTCAGGCTGTTTATTATAAAGTGTGATGGTTGCCGCCTCTTTTTCGGCGGCAGTCGTTTGGGACGCGGCTTTCGTGGCAATCGGCGCTGCGCTGCTGAGGGGAATTGCCGTTGACGCTGTTGCTGCCTGCGTCAACGGCGATTTCTTTGGCGTGATGACCGCTTCTTCCGGCGTAATCAGATTATCCGGAACCGTGACGATGGTTTGGGCATTGCCTGCAATTTTGCTGTAGATCAATGTTCCGCTCAATGCGGCAAGACTGAGCACGAGCAGAACGGCCAGTACAACAATTGCAACTTTAATTTTCTTTTTCTGTCCCACTCATTTCATCCCTTTATTCTGTTTAATTTAATTTCTGCTTAATTTAACTAAAATTTTAACTATTTTAACTATATAGGCATAAAAAAGTTCATACAGTTTATGTTATATTACCAGATATGCCTATATGATGCAAGTAAAATTTTACTACATAGGCAGTGGATTCCATGAATTACTATGAAATTGGACAAAACATAAGAAAACTGCGAAAGGCGCATGGCCTTTCGCAGGAGGAATTGGCAGAAAAAATTGATATTTCAACGACACATATGAGTCATATAGAAACAGGGAACACAAAGTTAAGTCTTCCGGTTCTGGTCAGTCTTGCAGAAGCGCTGTCCACGAGCACGGATGAACTGCTTGGACGGGATGCAGCGGAAAATCCGGCGGTTGCAATTGGTGAAATTCACGCGGTGCTGGATCGGTGCACGCCGCAGCAGACAAAGGTGATTGCAGCACTGGTGAAAGCAGCGAAGGGTTCAATGGATCAATATCTATGAAAAACAGAAACCGCGCATTGCGAATGCAATGCGCGGTTGACGATGGCAACACTCTGTTTTGGAATCAGGTTTTCTCCTGAAACATGGTTCCGCAGTTGCGGCAGGTGATGGTAATTTTGCCTTTTCCCCTGGGAACCCGGAGAACCTGCTTGCAGCTGGGGCATTTGAAGTAGACATGTTCGCGGTCTTTGGTTTGGTTGCGCTTGCGGCGAAACCAGTGCAATCCGGGACCGACCAGTTTCAGAAAGGCTTCGTTTTCACTGTGGCGGCGGCTGTAATTGCGGCTGAAGGTGCGGAAAAAGACGAAGAACACGCAGATTGTAGAAATACCCTGCAGGATCGCAAGGGCAATCTGGTTGCGGACAAACAGCTCAATCACCCAGAGAAGCAGAAAGAAAATACTGAGAAAAATATTCAGTTGATCTGTGCCGTAGCGACCGTACATGAGACGGCTGAAAAAATTGCGTATCACAAAATGCGCTCCAATCATTTCGGATTTGATGTATCCATTGTAATACTAGAACGGTGTCCGGTCAATGAATCTGTGATGAACATATTGTAAATCTATTGCAATCGGTCAAAAATTCACCTATACTGATAAAAAATGCAGACTCGGGAGGCGTTTCTTATGCATCGGGTGGACAAGGAAAATTATTATCTGGACATTGCTCAAAGCGTGCTGGAGCGCTCAACCTGTCTGCGGCGGCAGTATGGCGCGATTATTGTCCGAAACGACGAGATTGTCTCCACCGGGTACAACGGTGCGCCTCGCGGCCGAAAGAACTGCATGGATTTGGGCCGCTGCATCCGGGAGGAATTGCAGGTGCCGTCGGGGGAAAGATATGAGCTGTGCCGCAGTGTGCATGCGGAGGCGAATGCGATTATTTCTGCTGCCCGGCGGGATATTCTGGGAGGAACACTCTATCTGGCAGGACGGGACGCAAAGACCGGCACTTTGCTTCGAGGTGCGACCTGCTGCTCCATGTGCCGGCGGATGGTTATCAATGCCGGAATCAGCAGAGTGATTTCCCGGGACAGCGAAACGGAATACACCGTTGTGGATGTGGAAGACTGGGTGCGGGAAGACGACACCATTCCGGAGGATGGAACGAAGAAAAACGGGCAATAAGGATAAAAGGGTGTACGAAAAGAAGAAAGTGTGCTATACTTTCTTTATCGTGTCAGGTAAATTGCTGCCCTTATGTGGGAATTACAGCGATTTAAGCGGTTTTTTAGTTTCACTGAGCGGATAATTGCCAGAGAATTTTTCGGATACAGGTAGCAGCACGAACTGCCTTGTCAACATCGTTTGCACTATCAAATCAGCGTTTTCCTATGGAGACACACGTGCAGAGCAGTCAGCGAAGCAGGGTTGACTGCGGCCGGGTTTGTCCGCGTGGGGAAGGGCTTTTGTTTGTGTGCCTGAAGGAAAGATTCTCTGCCTGCCGCTGATGTAATTATGAAGATAAGGAGTTTTTTATGGCGGAAAAATTGAAGATTATTTCTCTTGGCGGCCTCAACGAAATTGGCAAGAACCTTACGGTATACGAGTATGGCGAGGACATCATTGTTGTAGATGTGGGCATGGGTTTTCCGGATGATGATATGTACGGTATCGATGTTGTGATTCCGGATGTGACCTATTTGATCAAGAATCGGGATCGGATTCGCGGTATTTTTCTGACCCATGGCCATGAGGATCATATCGGTGCGCTGCCTTATGTTATGCGCAGCATCAATGCGCCGATTTATGCCACGCGTATGACGGCCGGTCTGGTAGAGCTGAAGCTGGATGAACACAAGCTGCTGGACAAGACGGAAATTCACACCTGTGAGGCAGGTGAGGTCATCAAGGCAGGAAAATTCTCGGTAGAGTTTATTCATATGAATCACTCTATCGCAGATGCGGTTGCCTTTGCGATCAGCTGCCCGGTTGGAACGGTGGTACACACCGGTGACTTTAAGATTGACCCGACTCCGGTTTCCGGAGGCATGATCGATCTGGCTCGGCTGGGTGCGTTGGGGAATAAGGGAGTTTTGGCTTTGCTGTGTGATTCCACCAATGTGGAGCGTCCCGGCTACACCAAGAGCGAACGGGCGGTAGGCGACAGCTTTGACGCACTGTTTAAGGGGTGTGACGAACGGATTATTGTCACTACCTTTGCCTCCAATGTGGATCGCATTCAGCAGGTGATCAATGTGGCGGCGCGCTATGGCCGCAAGGTGGCTGTCAGCGGCCGCAGCATGGAGAATGCACTGAAGGTATCGACTCAGCTGGGCTATATGAGCGTACCGGAGGGAACCGTCGTTCCTCTGGAACAGATCAAGAGCCTGCCCAAAAAGCAGGTGTGCATTATTACCACCGGCAGTCAGGGAGAGAGCATGTCCGCACTGACGCGGATTGCCTTTTCAACCCATCGTCAGATCGATATTCAGCCGGGAGACCGGGTGATTCTGTCTGCCTCTGCAATTCCCGGAAACGAGAATTCCATCGGTGCAGTGATCAATGAGCTGTATCGCAAGGGGGCTGAGGTGGTCAACGAACGGGCAGGAGCGCTTCACGTTTCCGGCCACGCCTGCCAGGAGGAGCTGAAAATCATTCACGCATTGGTGAAGCCGAAGTTCTTTATTCCGGTGCATGGCGAACAGCGCCATTTACGGGTGCATGCCAAGCTGGCGCAGGAGATGGGCATGAATCCGAAGAATATCATTATCAGCGACATTGGAAAGGTAATCGAACTGTCTCGGAACTCCTGCCGCATCAATGGTACGGTGCCTTCCGGAAATGTTCTCGTGGATGGCTATGGTGTGGGCGATGTGGGCAGTGTTGTGCTTCGGGATCGCAAACATCTGGCAGAGGACGGTATGATTGTGGTCGTGGTGTCTATGTCCGGCGAGGACGGCAGCGTTGTGTCCGGTCCCGACATCATTACCCGTGGTTTCGTTTATGTTAAGGAAAGCGAAGACCTGATGGATGAGCTGCGCAGTATTGCCTGCCAGACACTGTACGAATGCGAATGCCGCAGAGTGACCGACTGGGCCAGCATAAAAAGCGCCGTAAAGGGAGATTTGTCTACATTCCTCTACAAGAAGACAAAGAGAAACCCGATGATCCTTCCTGTAATCATGGAAGTGTGATTTTGCCTCTCTGTTAAAAGTTTAACAAAAATGAAAGATAACCGGCGCAATCCTGCATGGATGCGCCGGTTATTTCCTTTTATTTCGATAAATTTTTAACAATCAAAATAATTTTTGAAATTTTGAAAATAAGTCTTGCATTTTAGAAAAACTATGCTATACTGTCACTTACAGAAAGAACTTACGAAAAACAGTTACATAAAACTGATTATAAAAAGGAGAAGGGTACTATGGCACTGAAGTTGGAACAGTATGGAGAAAAGTGGAAAATCATCTATTCTGTCGACGCAGCAGGCAACAAAGTTCTGTGGGACGTCAGCGGAGACGGCGAAGTGTTTGTCGTACCCGCCGGAGTGAAAGAGATTCGGAAACGCGCACTTAGCGCCGGCAATTGCCCTCGGCTGAAGCAGGTAAACATCCCGAACTGTGTGCGCACGATTCATCGCGGTGCATTTGACGGTTTTGGCGAGAACGTGGTGGTGTTCTGTGCCAGCCCGGAGAAGCCGGCCGGCTTCTTTGAAGGCGAATACGAAGAGGTGTTTCAGGCAGATGGAGCTTCCTACTATGTGACGCATTACGGAAGTTGGCTGTGTCGCTCCTCTGTGGTGCGCAGCCGCGACGAGGAGGGGCGTTTGACATGGTCCTCCACGTTTAACAGTGAGATTGCCAACCGGCCCCGCGTTCGTTGGGGCTGCACAGAGTTGGCCTGAAGTTTTGTGGTTGCTTTCTGTGTAAAGCAGTGATAATGACAAATCAGAGGCACACACGGGGTTGATCCTGTGTGTGCCTCTGACTTTTTCGGCGCGTGTTAATAGTTTTTAAGAACGCTTCAGCAGACCCTGTTCCAAATCAAGGGCTGCCTGACGTTTCATGACGTAGTGCAGTTTTTTGCCGGTGGCGGTGTGGGGCAGGCTTTCGACCAAGCGATAGTAGCGAGGGCGCTTGTAGGCGGAAAGCATAGGAGAGGCGTTGCAAAAGTCTACCAGATCCCGGACAGTCAGGCCATCATCGTTGGCTACGATATAGGCCACAACGACTTGACCGCGCACTTTATCTGCTACAGCGGTGACGAGACTGTCCGCCACGCCGGGATGCTCGTTGAGCACCTCCTCAATTTGGGCGGGGTAGATGTTTTCACCGGAGCAGATGATCATGTCATCTTTTCGACCGCAGACGGTGACAAACCAATCTTCATCCCAGGTGCCCAGATCCCCGGTGTAAAGCCAGCCTTTATAGAATTTTTTCTTTTGTTCGGTCGGGTTGTTATAATAACTGTAAGTGGTTTTTTCGGGGCAGAAGATGATGATTTCGCCGGTTTCTTCACTGTCGTGAGCTACCATCTCGTCCGGCTCGGCTTTGTGGTCGTCATAGGCTTTTACTACCCGAACCTCATCATCAATGCAGCTTCGTCCGGCGGTGCCGGTATGCTCCGGCAGATCGTAGGGACGGAGGAAGGAGTTCCAAAGAGTTTCTGTGGTGCCGTAGCCGTTGTAGATATTGGGCGTCAGAACCTGCATATAGCGCACACAGGCGGCCTTTTCAAAGGGGGCACCCATGGTAACCAGCCCTTTCAGCCGACTTAGATCAACAGGATTCTTTTCCTGTGCCCGGCAGAGCATTTCCATGGAGGAAGGAGCGCCCATGGCAAAGGTGACGCCATACTCCTCGATGGTCTGCAGGCTCAGTTTTGGTTGAAACACCCTGGAAATAATCGTGGATGCACCTACATAGAACGTAGGGCAGGGACCGCCGACATGGACACCGCCGCGGTGAAACCATGGGGTCATGTTCAGCAGAACGTCGTAAGCATTCATCGGGTAGTGCATAATGATGTCATGGGCGGAAAGTACTTCATTGATGTCGTTGACCGGAACACTCTTGGGAAGCGCGGTTGTGCCGGAGGTGCACAGGCGCACTACCTCGTCGTAGATATGCGGGCGTACCTTCATTAAGGGATCGGTGATGAGCTGATCACGGACATAGTTTTCGTAAGAAATATGACCCTCCGGCAGAGCGATTCCTTTCAGGTTGTCTGCCATTACTACGGTTGTCGGTTTGTGCTGTGCCAGTTCAACTGCCTGTGCAGCCATGGATGCGATCTCCGCGGAGTAAATAAACACCTTTGGCTTATTATGGTCGATGAGCAGGGCGGTTTCACCGGCAGAGAGATTGAAGTTGCAGGGATTAACAATGGCGCCCAGTTTGCGGGGGGCAATGTAGCCGAAGGCAAACTCCGGGCAGTTCATCAGAGAGAGCATGACAACGTCGTTTTTGCCAACGCCATCGGCATCCAGTGCATGTGCCAGACGGTTTGCTTCGTGGTTAAGTTCGTTGTAGTTCCAGGTGCGATTTGTAGCCGGGTCGATCATGGCTGTTTTTTTCGCATAGCGGCGCACATTACGGTAAAACCCGTTCAGCCAGGTATATTCGTGCTCAAAGGTATCTCGAAACATGGTGTCGTCATAGGTTCGGTTCATAGCGGTTCCTCTCTGCGCGGCAGGCGCGGCATGGTCGGAGCGAGTAAGAAATTCAGACTCGGTAATTTGTGGAATATATAGATTGGTACCGGAACTGCGGTCGCACCGTACGAAACCTTTCTCGGCCAGACGGGAGAGAGAGGTCATCAATGTGGATAGTCCCCAGTTGCGTTTCGGTTGAATTGCGGACAAAATCTGGCGCGCGGTCATCGATGTGACAGAATCCCATAGGATATCCATAATGTCCCGTTCTGCAGGACCGAGGGTAGCTTTCGCCATAACAATACCTCACATTATACAAATTTCGTATAATAAATTATACAGTAAAGACATTATACAAAAACGAACACATAATGTCAATAGAAACGCACCCGTCGAAACCGACGGGTGCGAAAACTTAAATCATTGAAATTGTCAGTCTTGGAAACGACCCACGATCAGGCTGGCATTCTGACCGCCAAAGCCGAGGGCATTGTTCATGGCAACGCGCACATCTGCCTTGCGGGCAACGTTGGGTACGCAGTCTAAGTCGCAGTCCGGATCCGGAGTTTCATAGTTTAATGTGGGAGGAATAATGCCTTCCCGGATTGCCTGGATGCAGGCGATGGTCTCGGTGATACCGCCGGCCCCCATCAGATGACCGGTGGCGCTTTTTGTGGAAGAGATCAGCAGATCCTTTGTGTGATCTCCAAACACCGTGCGGATAGCGGCACACTCGTAGGCATCTCCCATGTGAGTGGCGGTGCCATGGGTGTTGATGTATTGTACGTCTTCCGGGTTCAGCCCGGCCTGCTCCAATGCCAGAGTCATGCACTGGGCGCCGCCTTCACCGCCGGGACGGGGAGATGTGATGTGGAAAGCATCATTATTATTGGCACAGGCCAGAATTTCAGCGTAGATTTTTGCACCGCGTGCTTGGGCGTGTTCCAATGTTTCCAGCACCAGTGCACCGCCGCCCTCGCCCATAACAAAGCCATCGCGGTTTTTGTCAAAGGGTTTGCAGGCGTGTGCAGGATCGTCGTTGTTCTTGCTCAAAGCCTGAGCTGCGGCCAGAGAGGCAATGGTCACGTCGCACATGATGCTTTCACCGCCGACAGCGATCATAGCGTCTGCAGCACCGGAGTTCAGCAGCATGCAGGCCACATTCACTGCGTCAATGCCGGAGGAGCAGGCTGTGTTTATTGTCAAACTGGGACCGCGGAGATTATTGGCAATGGCGATTTGACAGGGGGCCATGTTGCCTAGAATTTTCGGCACGAAACGGGGAGAGACTTTTTTGCGTGCAGCAGCATCATATTCTGCCTGAGTTGCTGCAATTTCTGCTACGCCGTCCATGGCGGTACCCATAACCAGACCGGTGCGGAAGGGATCCAAGCCGCCGCCGCACATCTGAATGGCTTCTTGTGCAGCCGCAAATGCGTAGAGACCGAAAGAGGCCAGATTCTTTGCATACGCCTTAGGAACGTACTGATCCACATCGAAGTCCTTTACTTCGCCGGCAAAACGCACCGCCAGTTGAGAGGCGTCGAAATGCGTAATGGGAGCAATACCGCTGACACCGGCGGTAAGATTTTTCCAGTAGGTATCCACGCCGATGCCGATAGGAGTTACGGCCCCCATACCGGTGACAACAATTCTGAGATTTCCTTTATTCAATGTGTTTTCCTCACAGTCTTTTAAAAAATCAGTATACACACAAAGGCAATTATATGTGATGATTGTAATAGTGTCAAGGCGGTTTTGCAGTATAAAGTTTGGCTTGATTGCCAGCGGTTTTTCTTTGACACAGAGGAAAAAACTGATATAATAAAGTGAATTTTTTATCTCGATATCGTAGGATGATTTTAAATATGAAAATTGCAATTTATACCCTGGGCTGTAAAGTGAATCAGTATGAAACGCAGGCAATGGAGACCATACTCCGGCAGCGCGGACATGAGTTGGTGGATTTTCACGAAGCAGCCGATGCCTACATTATTAATACATGTACAGTGACAGCGGTCAGCGACACAAAATCGCGGCAGATGATCCACCGGGCACGGCGGGAAAATCCTGATGCGGTTGTGGCTGTTTGCGGCTGCTATGCCCAAACCAGTCCGGAAGATATTGAAGCCATGGAGGTTGATTTAATCTATGGCACCGGAGACAGAATGCAGTTTCTGGACGAACTGGAACGCATCGTACACGGAAAACAATCCATACACATCGATGCGGTTATGCGTCGGCGCAATTTTGAATTCCTGCCGGCCGGCGGACTGGATGGCCGTACGCGCTGCATGCTGAAAATTGAAGATGGTTGTGTTAATTTTTGTACCTATTGCGCCATTCCCTATGCGCGAGGACCGGTGCGTTCCATTTCTCTGGAGCAGGCAGTCAGCGAGACAGTACGACTGGCGGAGGAAGGCTATCAGGAGTTGGTGATTACCGGAATTGAGATTTCCAGTTGGGGGCATGATTTGAAGAATGGCCTTTCTTTGATTGATTTAACAGAGGCAATTTGCCATGCCGCCCCATCTCTGCGCATTCGTTTGGGCAGTTTGGAGCCTCGCTCCATTACAGAAGATTTTTGCCTCCGCGCGGCTCGACTGCCGAATCTTTGCCCGCATTTTCATCTTTCCCTGCAAAGCGGTTGTGATGCAACGCTGAAACGGATGAATCGTAAATATGATACGGAGCGGTATTTAGAGTCCTGCCGTCTGCTGCGGGATTATTTTGACGATCCTGCAATTACCACAGATCTGATTGTCGGTTTCCCCGGAGAAACAGAGGAAGAATTTGCGCAGACAATGGAATTCCTGCGAAAAGCTGCGTTTTCCTCCATGCATATTTTCCCCTATTCAAGGCGAAGCGGAACCCCGGCTTATGATTTTCCGGATCAGATTACAAACGCCGTAAAAAAAGAGCGTGCCCACCGTGCGGCAGCTGTGGCGGAGGAGATGGAGCAGACCTATTTAAAGCGTCAGATGGGAAAAACAATTGCGGTTTTGTTTGAAGAAGAAAAAGATGGACTTTGGCGGGGGCATACGCCGAATTATCTCGAAGTTCGCACTGCATGTGCGGATAATCTTCACAATCAGCTTCGTCGGGTTCGTATCGATGGGGTCGACGGAACAGGACTTGCAGGAAAGCTGGTGGAAGAATGAAAACTGTTTATCTGGACAATGCGGCAACGACACAGGTTTGCCCTGAGGCGGTGCAGGCGGCAGTTGCGGCAATGACAGAAGACTTTTTTAATCCGTCCTCCCGCTATCCCCAGTCGGTTCAGGTAGGAAAACAATTGGCGGAACATCGGGGAATGATTGCAAAGGCACTGGGGTGCAAGGCGAGCGAGGTTGTTTTTACTTCCTGCGGAACGGAAAGCGATAACTGGGCGATCAGAAGTGCTGTGGAGCTGAAGCGCCGCAAGGGAAAACATATTATTACAACTGCTATAGAGCACCATGCCGTTTTAAATCCGATCGCAGCGTTGGAGAAGCAGGGATATGAAGTGACATATTTAAGACCGACGGCAGAAGGGCTGATCAATCTGGAGGAACTGGAGCAGGCAATCCGCCCGGATACTGTGCTCGTGTCTATGATGCTGGTGAATAATGAGTTGGGATCAGTCCTTCCGGTGAAGGAGGCAGTCCAAATACTTCGTCGGCGCAATCCTGACGCTTTGTTTCACTGCGATGCAGTTCAGGCATTTTTAAAGGTTCCCTTCACAGTTCGGGAACTTGGCGTTGATTTGCTGTCCATCAGCGGACATAAGGTGCATGCGCCAAAAGGAATTGGCGCGTTGTATATCCGCAGTGGTGTTTCGCTGCCGCCTATGATTCTTGGCGGCGGGCAGGAGAATGGTCTGCGCAGCGGTACAGAGCCGACTGCGCAGATTGCGGCCTTTGCTGCCGCATGCCGCGTGGGGCTTGCACACCGTGAGACGGATATTGCCCATATGCAGGAATTGAAATCCTACACGCTGGAACGGCTGCGCGCGGAAGTTCCTCAGGTTGCACCGGTTGTGTCGGGCGGTGCGCCCCATGTGTTGGCGTTGACTATGGCCGGATACAAAAGCGAAGTACTGGTGCGGGTGTTGGGTGACCAAGGGATTTGCGTATCTGCCGGAAGTGCCTGCCACAAAGGAAAGCCGAGTCACGTCTATGCGGCAATGCCGCTGAATAAAGCACAGCGGGACGGCGCATTCCGCATTTCCTTTTCCGGAAACTCCAGCAAGGAGGATGTGGATCTTTTCATTTCCGCGCTGCAGGCGGCAGGAAAACTGCTTTTTCCGTCTATGAGTTGAAAATATCTGAAATCATGCCTTGCTTTTCCAGAAGTCAGGCATGATTTTTGTTGCAATTACAGAGGTTACGATATATAATATCATAGCTTGTTGCGCGATCGAATGCAAAACAGCGAAAACAGTGGTCATGTAGTGTTCTAGATTGTACATTCCCCCGGGGAGGCAACCATCGTGAAAAAGAAATCAAATTCTTTCTTCGGCGGTGCTGCTATTCTGGCAGCAGGTATTTTGATCGTCAAAGTCATTAGTGCCGTGTATAAAATGCCGCTGGTCAATATTTTGGGTTCCAGCGGTTACGCTGACTTCAGTGCCGCCTTTAATATTTTTAATATTTTGCTGATGATTTCCACCGGTGGTATTCCGGTAGCTATGTCAAAAATGATCAGCGAGGCCTTGGAGCAGAATCGCCCCAGGCAGGTTCATAAAATTTTTCGTGTAGCATTCATTCTCTTTGTGGCTATTGGAGCGATATGCTCGCTGGTTATGCTGCTGTTTGCAAAGCAGTTTGCCGGCCTGATGCATAACACTCAGGCGGTTTGGTGCATGCGTGCGCTGGCTCCGTCGGTTGCGTTGGTTTGCTGTCTGGCGTGTTTCCGGGGCTATGCCCAGGGACATCGCAATATGACGCCTTCTTCGGTTAGCCAGATCATCGAGGCGCTGTTCAAACTGATTGTCGGATTGACACTGGCGTGGTATTTGATTCGCGTTTTGCAGAAGGATGAGTCCATTGGTGCCGCCGGCGCAATTGTCGGCGTTACCGTGTCAGAACTGATTGCAGTGCTGTACATGGCATGGGATTTTTACCGTACGCGCTCCAGTGAGCCATATGCTCCGGCGGGCCGTACCAGTTCGGCAAGTCAAATAGCTCAGACCTGTTTAAAACTGGCGATTCCTATTTCTCTCACCAGTGCGTCTACCAGCATTATTACTGCGGTAGACAACAGCTTGGTTATGGGACGGTTGCAGAGCGCACTGGATATGACAGAAAAAGCGGCCCGCAGTTTGATGGGGAACTATACCGGCGTTCAAACGGTCTACCAGATTCCTGCTGCTTTGATGGTTGCTATTACAGCCTCGGTTATCCCAGCAGTGACTATCTGCTTTACGCATAGAAATCGTATCGGTGCGGCGCGTATTGTGGGCAGTGCACTAAAAACGGCATCGCTGATCGCCTTCCCGTCGGGCATAGGTATGATTGTGCTGGGGACGCCGATTACAAAGCTGCTTTTCCATAGCCTTGACTCCAGTATTGCCGGAACAATCCTGTCCGTTCTTGGCTTGGCAAATATTTTTGTGTGCCTTATGCTGGTTTGCAATTCGGTGCTGCAGTCCTACGGAATTCTCCATTTGCCGATTTTAACCATGCTGATCGGCGGAATTATCATGGTAATTTTTGACTATGTTGTGGTTGGTATCCCCAAAATCAACATTCTGGGGAGCCCGATCGGAACCTGCGTCTGTTACGGTATTACCTGTCTGCTGGACTTGTTCATTGTGCGGCGTATTGTTCCTCGCTGCCCATCATTTATCTCATTGTTTGGGAAACCGCTTTTGGCTTCCGCCGTTATGGGTGCCGCCGCATGGGGAAGTTATACCATCCTTTTTAAACTGACGGGACATAATTCGGTTGCTACACTGGCGGCAATTCTTGTGGCAGTTGTTGTCTATGCTGCCCTGGTTGTTGCATTGCGCACGCTGACCCGGGAGGATCTTTCCCTTATGCCAAAGGGCGATAAAATTGCGCAGCTGCTTCATCTTTGATAAAAGCTTTTGAAGATTTTCTATTGACTGCCTGAGAAATTGGCAAAACAGCCGATTTTCCTAGGAACTTACAGGAAACTACTTGAAAAGATGGTCATTCTATGATAGATTTTGTGTGCAAATCTCGCTACAATATGGATGATTTTCGCCGCTTGATTCATCTTTTGCGGCAAAAGGACGGCTGCCCGTGGGACAGCGTTCAAACGCATGCCTCAATTCGAAATAATTTTCTCGAAGAAACCTATGAGGTGTGCGAGGCGATTGATAACGATGACATTGCCTTGCTGCGGGAGGAATTGGGAGATGTGCTGATGCAGGTCATCTTTCATGCGTCCATCGAGGAGGATGCCGGGCATTTCAACCTGGATGACGTGGCGGACAGTGCCTGCAAAAAACTTATCTTTCGTCATCCGAACCTCTTTGCTTCGGAAGGAAACAGCTTAAGTTGGGAAGAACTTAAGCAGCAGGAAAAAGGGTACACCACGCGCACGCAAACACTGGACGCAGTAGCTCGCTCTCTGCCTGCCCTCTGGCGCGCCGGCAAGATCCAAAAACGCGCCGCTGCGGCAGGTTTTGACTGGCCGGATGTGTTGCCTTGCCTGGATAAGGCGGATGAGGAACTGAGTGAACTGCGTCAGGCAGTCAACGACAACAGCAACATGGAAGAAGAACTGGGAGATTTGTTGTTTGCAGTTGTCAACGTTGCCCGTCATTTGGGAATTGATCCGGAAAGAGCGTTGAATCGCGCTTCAGATAAGTTTATTTCCCGTTTTGCTGCAATGGAACGCATTCAACCGGAAGACTGGACAGATCTGCCGTTGCATCAGCTTCTTGAGCTGTGGAAGCTTGCCAAGCAACAAGAAACAGATAAAAACTGATTTTGTATTTGAAGGGTATCTGCCCTTTGAAAAATATAATGACTGCACTGTCTCGCCGTTGCGGGACATCACGCACAGGAGGATTTTTTACTATGAACAAAGCTGAACTCATTGCCCTGACCGCCGAAAAGACCAATGTCTCCAAAAAGGATACTGAGGCCGTCATTACCGCTGCTCTGGACGCTATCACTGCCGCTTTGGCTTCTGAGGAGAAGGTCCAGCTGGTCGGTTTTGGTGCCTTTGAAGTAAAGAGCCGTGCCGCTCGTCTGGGTCGCAACCCCAAGACGAAGGAGCCGATTGAGATCCCGGCATCCAAGGTTCCTGTCTTCAAGGCTGGCAAAGCACTGAAGGACGCCGTTGTAAAGTAATTTTTGCATGCGTTTGGGCGATCCCGATTTTCTCGGGGTCGCCTTTTTCATAGGAGGTAAACAGATATGCGGCTGGATAAATACTTGAAAGTCTCCCGGCTGATCAAACGGCGTACGGTTGCAAATGAAGCATGCGATGCAGGACGCGTGATGGCCAACGGTCGACCGGTAAAGGCAAGCTATGATGTAAAAGTAGGCGATGTCCTGGAAATCAAATTCGGTGAAAAAACGGTCAAATTGGAGGTACTTATCGTAGCGGACAATGTCGGTAAAAACGATGCGCCCGCGATGTACCGAGAAGTACTCTGATATTACTGGCAATCTGGACAAGGAAAACTGGGTTTCGTTTGCTTGCTTTTGTCAGTGTGACAAAGTCGAAAAAAGTTTGAAATAAATTTGCTTTTTTTCTTGAAAAACTCTTTTCAATCGGGGTAAAATAAGCTAATATGTAAGCGGTAAGGTAGCGGATTTCACATTGGTGTATCGCATAATCCGGACAGGAGGAACCAATTTTTGAAAAGAACGAAGCGCGCTGGTTTCCTGACCAAGGTCGTCATTACAGCCATTTTGATTGCCGTGATCATTGCCCTGATCCATTTAGGAGCTCGTCTATCATCTGCTGAGGCAGCAAGAGATGCACTGCAGGCACAGGTAGATGCGCAAACACAGCAGAATGCCGCATTGCAGGAGGACATTAACAACAGCAATGATCCTGACGTCATGCTGGAGGTCGCGAAGCAGCGGTTGGGTCTGGTGGATCAAGACGAAGTGATCCTCTACGACACCACAAACTAATTTATGGCCCAACGAAGGGGCAAACTCATTCAGAGAGAGCAGGAGGACAAACAGCTTGGCTAACGAGATCGAGGTAGGAGCTATCCTGGAAGGCAAAGTGACTGGAATCACGAAGTTTGGCGCATTTGTGTCGCTTCCCGGCGGAAAGTCCGGCTTGGTGCATATTTCCGAAATTGCCTATTCCTACGTCAGTGATGTAAGTGAACATCTGTCCGATGGACAGGAAGTGAAGGTTAAGGTCATCAGCATTGATGAAAACAACCGCATTAACCTTTCAATAAAAAAGGCACTTCCAGCGCCGCCCAGACAGGGGAATAACCGCGGCGGTCAGCGTCCCCAGGGGGATCGTCCGTATCGCGCCCAGGGAGATCGGGCGCCTCGTCCGCAAGGAGATCGACCGGCTCGGCCTCAGGGTGACCGCCAACAGAGCCGTACATCCCATGCGCCGGTGTCCAAAGAGCCAAAGACGTTTGATGACATGATCAAGCAGTTCATGTCTGATTCGGACAGTAAGTTGTCCGGCCGTTATACCGACCGCTCTTCCCGCCGCAGAGGCGGAGGTCGCAGAAGTTAACCTTTTTCGTATCAGACGCCGTGCCAAACTGCGCGGCGTCTTTTTGTATCATTCTTGTGAAAGGGCATTTTGTTATGTTTTTGATCAACGGCATTGTGCATACCATGGCTTGGGAGGCACCGGTTATTGCGTGCGGATATGTATGCTTTAAAGACGGGAAAATCACCGCCACCGGTGCAATGGAGGATTTGATTCTTCCGGAAGGCGCAGAGACAATGGATGTTTCCGGGTGTCATATTTACCCCGGACTGGTGGATGCCCACAGTCATCTGGGCGTTTTTGGAGACAGCCTCGGCTTTGAAGGAGAAGACGGCAATGAAATTACCGATCCGATTACACCGCAGCTGAGAGCAATCGATGCGATTAACCCCTTTGATCGTTGCTTTAAAGAGGCGCGGGAAGCTGGTATTACCTGCGTTGTAACCGGCCCGGGAAGCGCAAATCCGATAGCAGGCCAGCTTGCCGCAATCAAAACGGTGGGGCGTTGTGTAGACGATATGATCGTCAAAGCCCCGGTTGCTATGAAGTTTGCGCTTGGAGAGAACCCAAAAAGCTGCTACAATGACCGCCATGAAACGCCGACTACCCGTATGGCAACTGCGGCATTGATTCGCGAGGAACTTTTTAAGGCACAGGAATATCTTGAAAAAAAAGAACGCGCAGCAGCGGAGGAAGATGCCGAGGCACCGGAATTTGACATGAAACTGGAGGCACTTATCCCTGTGATCAAAGGAGAACTTCCGGTTCATTTCCATGCTCACCGTGCGGACGACATTGCCACAGCAATTCGTATTTCCAAAGAATTTCAGTTGTATGAAGTGATTTTGCACGCAACGGAAGGTCACCTCATTGTCGATTTACTGAAGGAGGACTCCGTTGCGGTCGTAACCGGACCTATTTTTGGAGACCGAAGCAAGCCGGAGCTGAGCAATCAACGCATGGATAACACGGCAACGCTCATGCATGCCGGTGTGCAGACGGCCATTTGTACGGATCACCCGGAAAACCCGGAACAATATCTGACGATGGCGGCGGCACTTTGCGCAAAGTATGGCATAACAGAGGAGGAAGCCATGGCTGCGATTACGCGGGAGGCTGCGAATATTGCCGAGATTGCAGATCGTGTCGGAACGCTGGAAGTGGGAAAGGATGCAGACATCGCAGTGTTTCGTGGCTCACCGTTGGAGTTGAACAGCACAGTGGAAGCTGTGTTTATTGACGGTTGCAGAGTAAAATGACCTGGTGGGAATCAACTCGATGATTTTTCAAGCGGAAATTGAGCGAAAAATTGAAAAAATCATTGACAACCGGACAAGTTCTTGCTAACATAAGAGAGCCGCTTTGATCAGGTGTCAAGGGTGGAGTGTGTCCATCCGCCTGCAACAGCGAGCCCGTATTAAAGGAAAGAGGTGCAATAAAGCATGACCGCAATCATTGTGACCGGTGGCAAGCAGTACAAGGTAGCAGAGGGCGATACTCTGTTCATCGAGAAGTTGGCTGTCGAGGCTGGTGACGCTGTGACCTTCGATCAGGTTCTGGCTGTCATCGACGATGACAAGGCTACTTTCGGCACTCCCGTTGTGGAGGGCGCTAAGGTGGAGGCTACCGTTGAGAAGAACGGCAAGGGCAAGAAGATCGTTGTCTTCAAGTACAAGCCGAAGTCTGGCTACAAGCGCAAGCAGGGCCATCGTCAGCCTTACACCAAGGTTACCATCAACAAGATCGTTGTTGGCTAATGACAACTGTAAAGTTTATGATGGAGGGGAGCCGGATTACCGGCTTTACCAGTGAAGGGCACAGCGGATTTGCAGAGGAAGGCGAGGATATTGTCTGCGCTGCAGTTTCCAGTGTCATTGGCTTGACGGAATGTGCAGTCAATACCGTTCTCGGGTTGGGTGCCAGCGTCAAGATTGATGAAAAAAATGCCCGTATCTCTCTTCATCTTCCCGGTGGTCTCTCTTCGGAGTGTGAGCACACCTGCCAGACGCTGATGGCGTCGCTGATGGTGTATCTCGCGGAGCTCCACGATGAGTACCCCAATCACATTACCGTTTTGGAGGTGTAATAGACCATGAAGATTTCCATTCAGTTTTTCGCTCATAAGAAGGGCCTCGGCTCCACCAAGAATGGCCGTGATTCCAACTCTCAGCGCCTGGGTGTGAAGCGCGGTGACGGTCAGTTTGTCCTCGCCGGCAATATCCTGGTTCGTCAGCGTGGGACCAAGATTCATCCCGGTACCAACGTGGGCATCGGTAAGGACGATACCCTGTTTGCACTGAAGGACGGCCGCGTCAAGTTCGAGCGGCTGGGCAAGGATCGCAAGCAGGTCTCCATTGTGGAGATCGCTCAGTAATTCTCGTTGCTGCCAAACGCCCCGAACATCGCGTTCGGGGCGTTTTTTTAACCATCTTAATGACGGATTTAAGGAGGCAAGAGTGTATGGCAACTTCCTTTGTCGATACCGCCCGCATTACGGTGAAAGCGGGCAACGGCGGCAATGGTGCGGTGGCATTTCATCGCGAAAAGTATGTCGCTGCCGGCGGTCCGGACGGCGGTGACGGCGGCCGGGGCGGCAGCGTAGTGTTGGTAGTAGACGACAATATGTCTACATTGATGGACTTCCGTTATAAGCGTAAATATGCCGCGCCCAATGGTGTAGACGGCTCCAGTGGGCGTAAAAGTGGAAAAGATGGAGCAAATTTGATCATTCGTGTGCCGAGAGGCACGGTTATACGGGATACGGAAACCGGAGAGATCATCCATGACATGTCGGATGCAGAACCATTTGTATTGGCTCGCGGCGGCAGAGGCGGCTGGGGGAATCAGCATTTTGCAACGCCTACCCGGCAAGTGCCTCGATTTGCAAAGGCGGGTATGGCGGGAGAAAGCCGGGACGTGACCTTAGAGCTGAAACTCCTGGCGGATGTAGGATTGGTGGGTTTCCCAAATGTGGGCAAATCCACTCTCCTCAGCGTGGTTTCCAAGGCACAGCCTAAAATTGCAAATTATCACTTTACTACCCTGTTTCCCAACTTGGGGGTTGTTTATGTGGATGAAGGCGTCAGTTTTGTCATGGCGGATATTCCCGGCATCATTGAAGGCGCCTCAGAGGGTGCAGGCTTAGGATATGATTTTTTGCGGCATATCGATCGCTGCCGATTGCTTGTGCATCTTGTGGATGTGTCCGGCAGTGAAGGCCGAGACCCGATGCAGGACTTTGACGCCATCAATGAGGAATTGAAAAATTATTCTCCAGAACTGGCAGAGCGGAAGATGATCGTTGCTGCCAATAAAGTGGATATTCTCACCGATCCGCAACTGCTGGCCGATTTCAAGGCGCATGTGGAGCAGTTGGGATATCCATGCTTTGAAATTTCTGCAGCAGCACATATGGGAGTACGGGAATTGATCAATGCAGTGGCGGCGGAACTGGACTCTTTGCCGCCGGTGAAAGTGTATGAGGCAGAGTACGTTCCTCAGGCACCGAAGGTGGAAACCTCCGGCGATGTTACCATTGAGCATGAAGATGGAATCTGGTATGTGGAGGGTGACTGGCTGTATCGTATGCTGCAAAGCACCAATTTCAAGGATTCTGAATCTCGAAACTGGTTTGATCGCCAGTTGCGGAACTCCGGTATTTTTGATCGTTTGGAGGCCATGGGCATTCAGGACGGTGATACCGTTAGTATGTACGAGCTGCAATTTGAGTATGTTCGATAAATAGTGAATGAGTGAAAAAGGCTCCTGCCGCAACGTCGTGTACGGCAGGAGCTTTTCTCAATTTAATTTAATCGGGTTTCGACCAGATTTGCCTTCACCAATTGTTGGCGAATCAGCGAACCGACCAGTGCGGCAAAGATGATTTTCAGGGCGTCAAAAATCAAAAATGGAAATACGCATTGCAGCAGGGCAGTCCAGACAGAACATTTCATCAGAATTACAAACCACGCAGTGCCAAAGGTGTAGAGCAGAACGGTACCAAGCGCCATGCCGAGAATGTTCCAACCTACCTTGTTTTGAAACCGGACGACAAAGAATCCGGCGATGAGCGCCAGAAGAATATCGCCGATCAAATATCCGCCGGTAGGGCCGGCAAATTTGGCAAGCCCGCCGGTATAGCCGGAGAATACAGGCAATCCGCAGGCACCCAGCATCAGATAGACCAACACGCTGACAGTTCCCCAACGCATACCTAATAGGCATGCAGCCAGGCAAACGATCATGTTGGTGAGAGAAATGGGAATGGCACCGATTGGAATGCTCATGGGTCCCACCACAGCCATAACAGCCGCCATCAAGGCACACACTGCCATGTGATAAATAGAGCTTTTCTTTTTCATACATCGAACGTCCTCTCGATTGAAGTAGCTCTATCATATCTTCTTTTTACTATATTGTCAACCATAAAAATAGAATGGTTTACAATCGGACTATCCGGCATACTCGTTGGCGTCTGATATCTGTGCGTCGAATTCAAAGTTTATCCCGTCGGTGGAGCAATAGCGCAGTTGAATTTGCTTTCCGTCTTTTGTGAGGTCTCCATCATCGCCTTGACCGAGTATCATATAATATATCCCATCGGACTCGTACATTTCGTCCAGCGTATCAAAGGGATCCACTCCGCCGGCTTGCTCTACAAAGCTCCATACAGGAGTATAGTTGATTTTTTGATAGCTTTCGCCTTTGTCAAACGTGACATAGTGGGAAATGCTTTTCGCTCCGGAAACATCTTCTGCAACGCCACCGGAATAATATCCGACATCGGAGGCAGTCCAAAAGACGCAGGAAAAATTACGGGTGCTGGAAGACAGCGGAATGTTGCTCCAGTGGATTAGATCACTGGAAAAATAAGTCGCATAATAATCGCTGCCGGCAGCACGGTCAACCGCAAACGTGGCATAGACGCCGGTGTCAGAAAGAGAGAGGAAAGAATTGGTCTGATAACCGGATCCGATCTCCTGGCTTGACCATGTTTGCCCTTCATCTTTGCTGTAGTAGAGGAAGGCGAGAAGACTGTCTTCGTCATAGGTGAGAAATGCGGTCAGAGCCGGAGTAATAATGTATTGGTTGCAGGTCAGCAGCTCCTGATTGCTGCCGCTGGAACGACGACAGATCAGATTGTAGCCGTCTGGAACCTCTAAGTAACTTTCTCCATTATTATAGGTGACGTACAGAGTTTCATTTTCTACCAGATACGGTTTCCCAGCGTAGGTTTCCGATGCATAGTGCTGCGTCTCCGGCTGTTCCCGTTCAGCCTGAATTTCCGGAGAGTAGGCAATTTGCCAGGCGGCCGGACGCATGACTTCGACAAGCACTGCATTTTCCCATCGAAGAACCAGACTGCCGGTGAAGGAATGACCATCTTGAGAATTGACGCACTGACCAAAATTATCGTCGAAGCGGGCATGGGAAATCAGAGTTGTGAAGGAAAAATCCAGTTGAACGCACCCGTTGCCGAGATCTTCGGCTTGCGCGACAGAAACATCTGAAATTCGTCGGGAGGGCGGTACTTTCCAACTGTTCAACTGAGAAATGTAATCAGTCAACCAATTTACAGAACGGGTCACGTCATCCTCACCGGAGGCCGTGGAGCCAAGAATCATGGGAGTGGAAAACCGAAACCAGACAATTCCGAGATAAAGCCCGCTGAGAAGGAGTACGGCGATGAGAACAGCGATGGGAATGAAAATAATGGGCTTTTTTTTCATAAACAGATACCTCTTAAATTGGATCGAGCAGCTTTTTGCAATATTTGTGGAAAAATGTCTGGATTGACTGCCAAACTTGGCTTCATTATAGGGGGCAAAACTTATAATTTCAACAGAATAGGTACATTTGTCAAAGTTTTTTCCCTTTGACCCTTGCATAAAAGCCGCGGAGTTGGTACAATAGCACTTGTCGAATTAGGGGAGTCGAAGAAAAGAGCGGCTCCCTGTTTTTAAGTAAGGAGATGGAATACTTTGCAAAACTATTTTTGGATCGGATTCCTCGGCGCTGTGATTGCAGGCATCTTTGCCATTGTTCAGGCAAAAAAGGTGCTGAGCTACTCCGAGGGTACCGAAAAGATGAAGAAGATTGCTTCTTCTATCCGTGAGGGTGCGAATGCCTACCTGAAGCATCAGTACACCACGGTTGCGAAGGTCTTTGCAGTGGTCTTTGTGATTCTGCTGATCATTGCCTTTGCTTCCAATGGCGAGATGCTGTCCAAGTTCACTCCCTTTGCCTTCGTCACCGGTGGTATCTGGTCTATGCTGGCCGGTTTTATCGGCATGAAGATCGCCACCAATGCCAACGCCCGTACCGCTCAGGCCGCTTCCGAGAGCCTGAACCGCGGCTTGCGCGTGGCCTTCTCTTCCGGCTCTGTTATGGGTTTCACCGTTGTTGGCTTGGGTATGCTGGATATCTCGATCTGGTTCACCATCCTGTATTTCGGTTTTGGCATTCAGGATGCAACCACTCTGGGCAACATTATGGTTATGAACGGCATGGGTGCTTCCTTCATGGCTCTGTTTGCTCGCGTAGGCGGCGGTATCTATACCAAGGCTGCTGACGTTGGCGCTGACCTGGTAGGTAAGGTTGAGGCCGGCATTCCTGAGGATGACCCCCGCAACCCCGCTACCATCGCCGACAACGTGGGCGACAACGTGGGCGACGTTGCAGGCATGGGCGCTGACCTGTATGAGTCCTATGTCGGTTCCATTCTGGCTACCTTCGCTCTGGGCGCTACGGCCGGCTACGGCTTCAACGGCATGATTCTGCCTCTGGCAATCGCTGTTGTGGGCATCATTTGCTCCATCATCGGCTCTTTCCTGGTTCGCACCAAGGAGAACGCCACTCAGGCCTCCCTGCTGACCAGCCTGCGTACCGGCACCTACACAGCTGCTGTGCTGAGTGCAATTGCCGCCGCTGTTCTGTGCAACGTCATTCTGACGGAGAACCAGTGGGGCGTGTTCATTGCCATCCTCTGCGGTCTGGTAGGCGGCTGCGCCATCGGTTATTTCACCGAGTACTACACCTCTGACAACTACAAGCCCACGCAGAAGCTGGCCGCTTCTTCCGAGACCGGCTCTGCTACCGTAATTATCGGCGGTATTTCTCTGGGCCTGAAGTCCACCATGGCTTCCATCCTGATTGTTGCTGTGGCAGTTCTGGTGAGCTATTTTGCTGCCGGCGGCACGGTAAATATTGTGGATGCAGACGGTTTGTTTACCGAGGCATTCAATAAGGGTCTGTACGGCATCGGCATCGCCGGCGTCGGCATGCTGTCCACTCTGGGCATCACTCTGGCAACAGACGCTTATGGTCCTGTGGCCGACAACGCCGGCGGCATTGCTGAGATGGCTGGCCTGCCGGAGGAAGTTCGTAATCGTACCGATGCACTGGACTCTCTGGGCAACACCACTGCAGCCACCGGCAAGGGCTTTGCTATCGGCTCTGCTTCTCTGACTGCTCTGGCTCTGCTGGTTTCCTATGTTAACATTGTTCAGACTAAGACCACAGAGGTCCTGAACTTCACTCTGACCAGCCCCACGGTTCTGGTTGGTATGTTCATCGGTGCAATGCTGACCTTCGTGTTCTCCGCATTCACCATGAGTGCAGTGCAGACAGCTGCTCAGTCCATCGTGCTTGAGGTTCGCCGCCAGTTCAAGGAGATTGCCGGTATCATGGAGTACAAGGCAGATCCTGACTACGGTCGCTGCGTGACTCTGTGCACTAAGGGCGCTCTGCATGAGATGGTTGTGCCTGCTCTGCTGGCAATCATTGTTCCTATTATCACCGGCTTGGTGCTGGGTCCTGTTGGTGTTGTTGGCCTGTTGGGCGGCGTGTCCGTCACCGGTTTTGCCATGGCAGTGTTCATGTCCAATGCCGGCGGTGCTTGGGATAACGCAAAGAAGTACATCGAATCCGGCCATCACGGCGGTAAGGGTTCCGACTGCCACAAGGCTGCCGTTGTCGGCGACACTGTGGGTGACCCCTTCAAGGATACTTCCGGCCCCTCTCTGAACATTCTGATCAAGCTGTGCTCCACGGTTTCCATCGTGTTCTCCGGTCTGATCGTTGCCTTCAACCTGATTGGCCTGCTGTAATTCAGTAAGAATACAAGGGTTTGAGAACTCCTGTCATTGTAAAATGGCAGGAGTTCTTTTTTTCAGTTGCATGAGATGCAGCCCGGTTCTGCTTTGCCCTTGTAAAGCACGAAAAAACATGATATGATACAGATAATCGTTACAATTTATCTGTTTTTCATTCTGAAAAAAGAAGGTGCTTTAATGATCACTGTTTCCAATCATAGTGTCGTCTACGAAAACGGCGGCTTCCGTCCTGCTACTGAGGCGGATCAGCGCACAGGCAAGACAAAGACCATGGCTTATGGCATTTTGTCCGGCCACAATGTATCTGGGAATACAGATGCACTCCAGCTTAAGGTAGATGCCATGGCGAGCCATGATATTACCTATGTCGGCATTATTCAGACGGCGAGAGCTTCCGGACTGAAGGAGTTTCCGCTGCCCTATGTGCTGACGAACTGTCATAACTCCCTGTGTGCTGTGGGCGGCACGATCAATGAGGATGATCATGTGTTCGGTCTGTCTGCGGCCAAGAAGTATGGCGGCGAATTTGTTCCGGCACACCAGGCCGTGATTCATTCCTATATGCGTGAGCGTTATGCCGGCTGCGGAAAGATGATTCTTGGCAGTGACTCTCACACGCGTTACGGTGCATTCGGAACAATTGCCTTTGGTGAAGGCGGACCGGAGTTGGTAAAGCAGCTACTGAATCGGACATACGATATTGCCTATCCCAGAGTGATTGCCGTTTATCTGACCGGAAAGCCCCAGCCCGGTGTCGGTCCTCAGGATGTTGCGTTGGATCTGATTCGCACAGTATTCAAGCCTGGTACGGTGAAAAATGCCGTTCTGGAGTTCTTCGGACCCGGCGTGAAGAATCTGGCCATGGATTACCGTTGCGGCATTGATGTTATGACTACGGAAACGGCCTGCCTCAGCTCCGTCTGGTGCACGGACGAGACAACAAAGCACTGTCTGGATGTGTTGGGCCGTGGAGATGTGTATCAGGAGATGAATCCTGCAGAGGGAGCCTGGTATGATGATTTGATTGAAATTCCGCTGGATCAGGTGGAACCAATGATTGCATTGCCCTTCCACCCCTCAAATGCCTATACCATTCGGGAGTTTAAGGCAAATGCTGTGGAGTTGCTGGCTCAGGTGGATGCGGCGACAATGCAGCAATTTGAGCTGAAAAATCCGCCTGCTCCGCTGACAGAAAAGCTGAAAAACGGCGAGTTTTACGTAGATCAGGCGGTAATTGCCGGATGCTCCGGCGGTACTTGGCAGAACCTGATGCGTACCGCTGAGATTTTAAAGGGTGGATGTATCGGCGGTATGGCCTTTGGATTGTCCGTCTATCCGGCCAGCCAGCCCACATTCCTGGATCTGGCGCGTCATGGCCAACTGGCAGACTTGACAGAGGCAGGCGCAACGATTCGCAGTTGCTTCTGCGGACCATGCTTTGGTGCGGGCGACGTGCCGTCCAATGGTGGATTCTCCATCCGTCATTCTACCCGCAACTTCCCCAATCGTGAAGGCAGCAAGCCAGGTAACGGACAGATTGCCTATGTTGCACTGATGGATGCCCGTTCAATTGCGGCAACGGCGAAGAATCAGGGACGGTTGACTGCAGCAACCGAGTTGGACTTTATTCCGGAAGATAAGCCGGATGAGCTGTATGACTTTGACGACGGAGCATATCGCAGCCGCATTTATTGCGGTGTCGGTCATGCGCAGCCGGAGACGGAGTTGGTGTTTGGCCCCAATATTGCTGACTGGCCGGAGCAGATTGCTTTGCCGGAAAATCTGGTGCTGACGGTTTGCTCTGCAATCTATGATGCAGTTACTACCACAGACGAGTTGATTCCCTCCGGCGAGACGTCTTCGTATCGTTCAAATCCGTTGGGACTGGCGGAATTTACCCTTAGCCGCAAGGACCCGGCCTATGTGGGTCGGGCAAAGGAAGTAAAGGCGTTGGAATTGAAGCGCCGTGCCGGCGAGGTAGATGCTGCAGTGACCGAGGCACTTCATGGGTTCGATCCCTCCAATACCGGGCTGGGCAGCCTTGTTATGGCGTTGCGTCCGGGGGATGGTTCTGCGCGCGAACAGGCAGCTTCCTGCCAGCGTGTGCTGGGCGGTGTGGCGAACATTGCGTTGGAGTATGCCACGAAGCGTTATCGTTCCAATGTGGTTAACTGGGGTATGTTGCCCTTTATCGCCTCCGATTTGGAACAGTTGGGAATTGCTCCCGGAGATCAGGTTGTTTTGAAGAATATCCGCACAGCGGTTGCCTCCGGTGCGGAGGAAGTGGAGGCAAGCCTGATTCAAAACGGTGAAGAGAAATCCATTACTCTGCGTCTGCCTAATATGACGGAGGAAGAGCGGGATATCATCCTGTCCGGATGCCTGATTAACTACTACGCACAGGAGTAAATATAGCAGGAAGGCCTGTGCGTATTACTTAGACCATTCTGTGGTTGAGGTTAGAACAGAACATCCTGCAGGGTTATATGCCATTCTGAAAAAGGCTTTGATTGTAGCGGATCAAAGCCTTTTTTGCTGTTGAAATTTGAGGAAGGGGAGAAAACCGCTGTGGTATATATCGATCAATATCAGTCGCCGTTGGGACCGATCACACTAGCCTGCGACGATGAGGCGATTGTAGGCCTATGGTTCGACGGGCAGAGGCATTTTGGAAATATTCTCCCGGACGTTACAGAAGAAAAGAAGCATCCGCTGATGGAGGAAGCCAAACGATGGCTGGATGTCTATTTCTCAGGAAGGGAACCCGAATTCCTTTTGCCTTTGCGGTATGATTCAACTCCGTTTCGCAAGATGGTTTGCGATATAATGCTAACCATTCCTTATGGGGAGATCATGACTTATGGTGAGATTGCCGCAACAGTAGCTAAAAAAACAGGCATTTCAAAAATGTCTGCCCAGGCGGTTGGCGGCGCAGTGGGACATAATTCGATTTCAATCCTGATCCCCTGTCACCGGGTTGTGGGGAAAAACGGCAGCCTGACAGGTTATGGCGGGGGAATTTCCCGTAAAGCGCAATTGCTCGCTTTGGAGCATGTCGATATGACTCGCTTTTTTAGCACTTGAATTTGTAATCTACGCGCAATACAAAAGAAGGACTATCCTACAATGTAAAATATGAAATGAAATTAACACAATGCAAGCCTAAATGCAAATTATGTTGTGGGATGATACTCTTCGGAACACACTATTACCGCGAATTCTTCTGTTAAATGAGGAGAGATTTATGTTTCATATTGCAACGCTTGTTGGGGCGGTATATGGCATCCTAAAGTGGCTACTGATTGTTCTTGCCATTCTGTGCGCTATTAAATATCTGAAAAATAGGTAATATATTAGGCCTCCTTGAGGTGTGATGGGAGGGTAAAAAGCATAACGACGGCACTGCATTTGCGGTGCCGCCGTAATTTATGGATTCGCAGGTTCCACCATTTGTGCGTATTACTATAAGCATGGAGCAGTGGTGTTTGCGTGTTTCAGTACAGAAAATCACTTTTTAAAAATTGTTTTATCAGAACTTTTGGAAAACTATTTTCATAAAAAATCAAAAAAATACTGTAAATTCTGTCTTTTTTTCGATTGCAATATTTCGCGAATTCAGTTATACTTGCCATTGGAGTGATACGGATTCATTCCGTTGATATTTGTAAGTGTTGCCGGATCAATGCGGACTGACCGCAAGAAGGCAATAAAAGAGAAGGAGGAAGTGTCACATGAGTTACAGTATTCCCTTCGTCTGTGCGTTTGGCATGATCACGGTTTTTTTGAGTTTGATCGTGATTGTTGTGCTGTCTGCTGCAATGAGCGCTGTTGTGCGCAAGCTGGACAAGCCAGCCCCTGCAGCAAAGACATCGACCGCGGCGCCTGTACCTGCAGCGAAACCTGCAGCAGTTGCGGCGGCACCGACACAGGATCCTCAGTTGATGGCGGCCATTACGGCGGCGATTGCCGAGGATATGGGGGTTGACTTCAGCAACATTCGTATTACTGCAATCAAAAAGGTTTGATAAGGATGGGAGAGAATTGATATGACTAAACATTATAAAGTTACGGTGAATGGAAGCGTCTACGATGTAACGCTGGAGACAGATGCGGCAAGCGCACCTGCAGCTGCACCCGTGGCTGCTGCCTCTGCACCGGTTCCAACGCCTGCACCGGTTCCAACGCCTGCACCTGCTGCACCGGCGGTATCTGCCGATGCCACACAGATTACTTCCCCGCTGCCGGGCACAGTGCTGAGTGTAAATGTCTCAGATGGTCAGGCGGTTAAGAGCGGTGATGTGCTGTTTATTCTGGAAGCCATGAAGATGGAGAATGAAATCATGGCTCCCTGCGATGGTACAGTTGCTTCAATCAGTGTCGCAAAGGGCGGAACCGTCGATCCCGGCACTTTGCTGTGTGTGATCCAGTAATCGTCCGGAGGCGAGCTGAATTATGACTGCAATTATTAATTTCCTCCAGCAGACCGGCTTTTCCATGTTTACTGTGGATGGAAACTGGAAATGTCTGATTATGATCGGCATTTCCTTCCTGCTGATGTATCTTGCCATCGTAAAAAAGTTTGAGCCCCTTTTGCTGCTTCCTATTGCGTTTGGTATGCTGATGACAAATCTCCCCGGTGCAGAGATGTTCCATGAGGTCCTTTTTGCCGGAGGACATGTCCACTGGGATCTTTTCGGAGGCGCTCCGGTCACAGCAGATTTTGTGAATGCTTTGGAAGGAATTTCTCCGGAGCTTCAGCAAAGTTTTCAGAGCCTGATTGGCTCCAGCATTACCCCGGGTCTGGTGGATTATCTCTATCTCGGCGTAAAGCTGGGCATCTATCCTTGTCTCATTTTCCTCGGTGTGGGCTGCATGACCGATTTCGGTCCGTTGATCGCTAATCCGAAGAGCCTTTTGTTGGGTGCAGCAGCGCAGTTGGGTATTTTTATGACCTTTGCCGGTTGCCGTCTGTCCGGCCTGTTCAGTGCGGCGCAGGCTGCATCTATCGGTATTATCGGCGGTGCTGATGGTCCGACTGCGATCTTTGTCACAACCCGGTTGGCACCTGAATTGCTTGGTCCCATTGCGGTGGCAGCGTATTCCTACATGGCACTTGTTCCAGTGATTCAGCCGCCCATTATGCGACTGCTGACCACGAAAAAAGAACGCCAGATCGTTATGAAGCCGTTGCGCACGGTCAGCCGCAAGGAGAAAATTGCTTTTCCGATCGTCATTACGGTATTCGTTTCCCTGCTGGTGCCTTCTGCGGCACCCCTGGTTGCATGTTTGATGCTGGGTGTACTGTTCCGTGAGACCGGCGTGGTAGATCGACTGAGCAAAACGGCACAAAACGAACTGATGAATATTGTCACTATCTTCCTGGGCATCTCTGTGGGCTGCACAGCTACGGCAAAGACCTTCCTCAGCCTTCAGACCATTGCAATCATGGTCATGGGCGTGATTGCCTTTGGGTTCGGTACGGCCGGCGGTGTGTTGCTGGCAAAGCTGATGAACCTGTTCCTGAAGGAAAAGATCAATCCGCTGATTGGTTCTGCCGGTGTGTCTGCAGTTCCTATGGCCGCCCGTGTTTCTCAGGTCGAGGGTCAGAAAGAGAATCCCGGCAACTTCCTGCTGATGCATGCGATGGGCCCCAACGTGGCCGGCGTGATCGGTTCTGCAATTGCTGCAGGCGTTTTGATGGCACTGTTTGGCTGATTGAAATAACTGAATAGAAAAGATCCTGAAATCGTGTGATTTCGGGATCTTTTTCAAAAAAGAACACCAGCCTGAAATTTTTCGGGCTGGTGTTTTGACCATTTACTGTTGCTTTTTCATCCGCTGATAACGGTTGATGGCGCAGAGAATGCCGCGCAGAGGGGCAAGGTTGATGTTATGGCTGATACCGACGCCGAAAATGTCCTTCCCGGTTTCATCGTCCCGGAGTTGGATATAGGCCACTGCAACAGAATCGGACCCATTACTGATGGCATGGGACTTGTAATCCACGAAGGTCAGCTTGTCCATTTTCTGGCCATGAATCGCATTGAAAAATGCGTCAATGGGACCGTTGCCTTCGCCATTGACAGAGAATACAGTGTCCTTATGGCGGATTGTGCCGAAGAATGTAACCTGGCTGTGACCGTTTACGGTTTCTTCGTGGAAGGCATGTTTCACCAGTTGATACGGTCCGTCTACTTTCAGGTATTCCTTCTCAAACAGCTCCATGATGTGGTCGGCCTTCAGCTCTTTGCCGACGCGGTCACTTTCCTCCTGAACTACGGCGCCGAACTCTCCATGCATTGCCTTTGGCATATCAAAACCGAATTTGTGGTTCATGATAAAGGCGGCACCGCCCTTGCCGGATTGAGAGTTGATGCGTACAGGTTCGTATTCCCGACCCAGATCGGCAGGATTGATGGGGAGATAAGGAACCATCCATTTGTCGGTGCCGGTTTCCTTCATATAGTTGAAGCCCTTGTTAATGGCATCCTGATGGCTTCCGGAAAAAGCAGTGAATACCAGATCGCCGGCGTAGGGCTGACGCTCCGGAACGCGCATTTTGGTGCAGCGCTCATACATTTCACGAATGTGATCCATATGGCTGAAGTCCAGTTCAGGATCAATGCCCTGCACATACATGTTCATTGCAACGGTGATCATGTCGACATTGCCGGTGCGCTCACCGTTACCAAAGAGACAAGCTTCAACCCGCTCAGCTCCGGCGAGCAGACCGGCCTCTGTGGTTGCAACGCCGCAGCCACGGTCGTTATGGGGATGCAGAGAGATAATTGCGCGCTCCCGACCGGGCAGCTTGCGGATAAAGTATTCCAACTCGTCTGCAAACTGATTCGGCATGCAGTTTTCCACGGTGGTAGGCAGATTCAGGATTACCTTGTGCGCTTCATCCGCGTGAAGATGATCCAGCACAGCGGCGCAGATTTCCGCGGCGGCGTCCATTTCTGTACCCATAAAGGACTCGGGAGAATACTCAAACCGCAAATCCATGCCATCAGAAATTACCGGCTGAGCCATCTCATAGATGAGATCGGCAGCATCGGTGGCAATCTGTTTTACGCCGGCCACGTCTGTGCGAAAGACGACTTCACGCTGAAGCGTGGAAGTGGAGTTATAGAAGTGGAAAATTACGTGCTTGGCGCCCTGAATGGCTTCAAAAGTTTTTTTGATGAGATGCTCTCGAGCCTGTACCAGCACCTGAATCGTCACATCATCCGGAATGTGACCTCCTTCAATCAGCTCACGGCAGATTTCAAAATCGGTGTCGGAGGCAGAAGGAAAGCCGATTTCAATTTCTTTTACGCCGATTTCGTCCACGAGTACATGAAACATCTCCAGCTTTTCGTCCATATTCATCGGGTCAATCAAAGCCTGATTGCCGTCTCTCAGATCGACGGAGCACCATACAGGAGCTTTTGTGATGACTTTGTCGGGCCAGGTGCGGTTTTCAATGGGTTGGGGCTGGAAGGGAATGTACTTTTCGTAACCTTTCATGGTTCTGTGTCTCCTTTTGTAATTCGTGTAGGCACCGAGAATCTGATTTTGCTAATTTAGCAAGATCGCTCGGGCCAGAATATCTTCTGTCAAAGGGTACAAAAAAACACCTCTGACGATCTGTGATGTCAGGGGCGTAGAATATTTACGCGATACCACCCTGGTTCGGTCATTGATTGCCCAATGACCCTCATTAGCCTCTAACAAGGCCGGGACAGATAACGGCGTCAGCCGGACAGCCTTAGTAAGGAAGAACTCTGTTCAGGCGGTCGACTCCGGAAACAGTTATGCGTTTTGCATCTCTTGCTGCCTTGCAGCAAACGGCAGCTCTCTGAAAAGGGGATTGCAAAACCTTTTTTTCCATCATTGTCTTTCGGGGGAATAATTCAATTACAAAGCTATTTTACGCATTCGATTCCTTTTTGTCAAGGAATTTCCACGGTGTAAGGCTTATTCAGTGAAAACGGGTGAAATGAAGGCACCGTGCGCCGATAAAACCGGAAGGATATAACCACAGGAATACGAAAAAGGAAAAGCTTGTACTTAGAAAAAGCTGTGTTAAAATACTATTGTTGTTAATTATAAAACAGGGGAGAAAAATATGGAAAAGACTATGACAGAGGGTAGAGAGTGGAAACTGATTCTGCTGTTTACCTTGCCTTTGATGGCAGGAAATCTTCTGCAGCAGCTCTATAATACGGTGGATGGAATCATTGTAGGGAATTTTGTCAGTGAGGATGCGCTGGCAGCAGTAGGTACCTGCTCACCCTTAACGATGCTGTTCATTGCCATTGCAGTGGGCATGTCCAATGGTGCAGCGGTGGTTATTTCCCAATTGTATGGCGCGCGAAGAATGGAGGAAATGAAGCGCAGTATTGCCACATCGCTTATTTTGCTTTTTTGGATGGGAGTGGCATTTTCCGCTCTAGGCTGCGTACTGGCAGGCTGGATGCTGAATACAGTGTTAGGCGTTCAGGACTATCTGTTAGCAGATGCAGTGTTGTATTTTCGTGTATACGCTATCGGCTTGTTATTCCAATTTGTATATAACATTGTCGCGGCGGTGCTGCGTTCTCTGGGAGACAGCCGCGCAACGCTATATTTTTTGCTGATTTCTTCTGTTTGCAATGTGATATTGGATCTGGTGGCAGTGTTGTTGCTGCATTGGGGTGTGATGGGTGCCGCTCTGGCTACAGTAGTGTCTCAGCTCATCTCCGCTGTGGCCAGCATTTACTACCTGTTTCAGAGGTATCCTGCTTTGCGCTTTGCCAAGGGGGAATTCCGTTTTGATGGAGAAAAGGGCGTTTTGATTATGAAAATGGGGATTCCCTCCACGTTGCAGCAGTGTGTTGCGTCGTTGGGACATGTGGCAATCCAACGGGTAATCAATGCCTTTGATATTACCGCCGGCTACACGGCGGCGATGCGGATTGAAAGTTTTATTCTGATTCCGATTCAGGGGTTCTTTATGGGAATGGCAACTTTCACCGGTCAGAATCTGGGGGCAGGAAAGTTGAATCGCATCTATCGGGCACTGCGCCACACAATGGCGATGAGTCTGATCGTTGTGGCTGGCGTGATTGCAATCATTTTCCCGCTGGCACCGCAGTTGGTGGCCTTGTTTGGCGTGACGGGGGCATCGGCAGCGATTGCGGCTCACTATCTGCGGTTTATTGTGTTTGCATTTTCCGTCTTCTGCATTTATTTCTGCGTCAACGGAGTGTTGCAGGGAGCCGGAGATGTTGGCTTTTGTGCGTTCAACACGTTTTCCGGACTGGCAATGAAAGTCATCTTCGTTTATATTGCCGCTTTCCTTACGCCGATTGGCATGCGTGCAATCTGGTGGGGCAGTCTGGCAAGCTGGGTATACAGTCTTGCACTGGCAGTGCTGCGTTACCGCTTTGGACCATGGCGAAACAAGTGCATTGTAAAGTAAGCGGAATTGTTAGTTTTGCACAGAAGTGCTCAAATGGAAGGATTATTTCCCTGAAATGCTTTGCATCGTTATGGCGATGTGTTAAAATAACTCCATCCCGCATTGGGATGGAGTTATTTCTTTCTCGGAGGATTTATGGCGGAAGATTATCATTTTTTTGCGCTTATTGCTCGAATGAAATACATTGATCGTTGGGCACTTATGCGCAATACAAAGCAGGAGAACATCCAGGAACACTCACATCAGGTGGCTGTGCTGGCGCATGCGCTTGCGCTGTTGCAGAATCGCTATTTTAGCGGACAGGTGGATCCCGGCGCGGTCGCGGTTGCGGCGCTTTATCATGATGCGACGGAGATTATCACCGGTGATATGCCGACACCGATCAAGTATTATAACGATACCCTCCGGGATTCTTACAAGGCAGTGGAGGCGGTTGCGGCGGAACAGCTTTTGGATATGCTGCCGGAGGCGCTGCGGGGTGAATATGAGCCTTTTCTGAAAGAAGAAGATCCCGAGGTTAGAAAAATTGTCAAAGCTGCGGACAAACTCTCGGCCTATATCAAGTGCGTGGAGGAAATCAAGGCTGGCAATACGGAGTTCCTGCGGGCAAGGGAACAAACCTGGTCGGCATTGACGGATCAGCCAATCCCGGCACTGAGCTATTTTATTGAGCATTTTTTGCCCAGTTTTGAGCTGACACTGGATGAATTGCAAGGTTGACACAAACCAAAGATAAGAAAGATAAAAATGAAGGAGACAAATACTATGCGCGCTATTGTTACTGTGATCGGTAAGGATCAGGTGGGCATCATTGCCAATGTCTGTTCCCTGCTTTCCAGACACCAGGTGAATGTGCTGGACATCAGCCAGACAGTTTTGCAAGAATATTTTACCATGATCATGGTGGTGGATACAGCGGAGTGCCCGTTGGATTTTTCTGCACTGGTGACAGAGTTGGAGCAGGAGGGCGAGAAAATGGGACTGACCATCCACGCCCAACGGGAAGATATTTTCAACGCAATGCATCGCATTTGAGGAGAAGCTGAACTATGCTGAGTAACGAAGAAATTCTTCAGACAATACACATGATTGACCAACAGCATCTGGACATCCGCACCATCACTATGGGAATTTCCCTGCTGAGCTGTGCGGATCCGGACGCAAAGGTTTGCTGCCAAAAGATCTATGATAAGATCTGCCGAAAGGCAGAGCATCTGGTGGCTACAGGCGAGGCAATTGAGCGGGAATTTGGCATTCCTATTGTAAACAAGCGCGTGAGCGTTACGCCGATTTCTCTTGTTGCCGCCGGATGTGAAACGGAGGACTACGTGCCCTTTGCAGTTGCGTTGGATCGGGCGGCACATACGGTCGGAGTCAATTTCCTTGGCGGTTATTCTGCGTTGGTACAGAAGGGAATGACGGAGTCGGATGTTAAGCTGATTCGTGCCATTCCGGAGGCTCTGGCCACGACAGAGCTGGTCTGCTCGTCTGTAAATGTGGGTTCTACCAGAGCAGGTATCAATATGGACGCCGTAAAACTCATGGGTGAGACGGTGAAAGCCGCTGCGGAGCGTACAGCAGATCGCGGCGGATTTGGTTGTGCAAAGCTGGTGGTGTTCTGCAACGCAGTAGAGGACAATCCTTTTATGGCCGGTGCTTTCCATGGCGTGGGCGAGGCAGAGACGGTAATCAACGTTGGCGTCTCCGGCCCGGGCGTTGTTTACCACGCGCTTCAGTCCGTAAAGGGACAGCCTTTCGATGTGGTAGCGGAGACCGTTAAGAAAACCGCCTTCCGGATTACCCGCATGGGACAGCTGGTAGCACAGGAAGCCAGCCGCCGTCTGGATACGCCTTTTGGAATTGTGGACCTTTCTCTCGCGCCTACGCCTGCAGTAGGTGACAGTGTGGCGCGTATTTTGGAGGAAATGGGACTTGAAACCTGCGGAACTCACGGAACAACTGCCGCGCTTGCACTGTTGAACGATGCGGTCAAGAAGGGCGGCGTGATGGCATCTTCTTCCGTGGGAGGATTGTCCGGTGCCTTTATTCCGGTATCGGAAGATGAGGGCATGATCGCGGCGGCGCAGTCCGGTGTATTGACACTGGACAAGTTGGAGGCGATGACCTGCGTCTGCTCCGTTGGATTGGATATGATTGCCGTACCCGGCGACACAACGGCAGAGACCATTGCGGCGATCATTGCAGATGAAGCGGCAATCGGTATGGTAAACAATAAAACAACGGCAGTTCGAGTGATTCCGGCTCCCGGTCTTGATGTGGGTGACACGGTGGAAATGGGCGGCCTGTTGGGATCTGCTCCCGTGATGCCGGTGCACACGGCGTCTTCGGCCGAGTTCATTCATCGCGGCGGCCGCATTCCGGCACCGCTGCATAGCCTGAAAAACTAACAGCAAAAGACACCTTGCCATTCTGCGTAAATGGCGAGGTGTCTTAATACCAAAGCCCCCTGTTCAAGGCCATAGGCAGTGAACAGGGGGCTTTTGGTGAACAGAAACTGAATTATCCGAGGATAGCCTTGTCAGAGGCAAATTCATGTCCGCTGACTTTTTCAAACTGATGGAGCAGATCCTCTACAGTGAGGTTTGATTTTTCTCCACCGCGGATGTCCAGAATGATGTTGCCTTCGCTCATCATGATCAGGCGGTTGCCGTGAGTGATTGCGTCCTTCATATTGTGGGTGATCATGATCGTGGTCAGGTGATCTTGGTTGACGATGCGGTCAGTGGTGGCCAGAACCTTTGCGGCAGTTTTGGGATCCAGAGCGGCGGTATGCTCGTCCAGCAGAAGCACCTTCGGTTTCTGAAGGGTAGCCATCAGCAGAGTTAAAGCCTGCCGTTGACCGCCGGAGAGCAAGCCAACTTTACTGGTCAGTCGGTCTTCCAAACCCAGATCCAACTGCTTGAGCAGTTCTCGGTATTGCTCTCGTTCTCCCTTTGTAATACCGCTGCGAAGTGTTCTGGATTTACCGCGGCGCATGGCAAGAGCCAGATTCTCCTCAATTTGCATGGTGGCAGCGGTGCCGGTCATAGGATCCTGAAATACGCGGCCGACGTATTTTGCCCGTTTGTGTTCAGACAGAGACGTAACATCAGTGCCGTCAATAATAATCTTTCCGCTGTCTACCGGCCAAACACCGGCAACCGCGTTTAACATCGTAGATTTGCCTGCACCGTTGCCGCCAATGACGGTGACAAAATCACCGGGTTCAAGGCGGAGTGATACGCCGCAAAGCGCGTGCTTTTCATTGACGGTTCCGGCATTAAACGTCTTGTGAATGTTTTGAATTTCAAGCATTGTCTGCAGCTCCCTTCTTGGCTTTGTTGAAGTACTTTCCTTTCCAGTATGGGAGAGCAAGGAACAGAGCTACCACAACTGCGGTAAGCAGCTTCAAATCGTCGGTAGACAGACCCAGCTTCAAGACGATCTGAATTACGACATAATAGATGACAGCGCCAATGACACAGCCCAGCAGCTTGAGGCCAAAATTACGGAAGATTTTGTCGAAGATGACCTCACCGATGATAACTGCGGCCAGACCGATTACGATAGCGCCGCGGCCCATATTGATGTCGGAGAAACCCTGGTACTGGCTCAACAGAGCACCGCTGAGCGTTACCAGACCATTGGAGATCATCAGTCCGAGTACCTTTGTGAAGTTTGTGTTAATCCCCTGTGCCCGGGCCATATTGGGGTTTGCACCGGTAGCGCGGAGAGAAGCACCCAATTCTGTGCCGAAGAACCAATACATGACCAAAATGATAACCACCAGGAAAACAGCCAGAATCAGAAGCGGGTTGTTCAGACCAAGGCTTCGTACAAAACGGGAAGATACCAACAGGTTGTATTTATCGACGCTGATGGGCAAGTTTGCTTTGCTTCCGTTGTCCGTGCCCCAGCCCATGATGTGAAGGTTTACGGAGTAAAGAGCAAGCTGAGTCAGAATACCGGCGAGAATAGCCGGGATTCCAAATGCGGTGTGAAAGATGCCGGTAATAAAACCAGCCAGCATACCCACCAGTACGGAAGCGATCAAAGCGACCGCCATGGGAACACCGTTCAAAGTCAGGATGACGCACACGGCACCGCCTGTGCAGAGAGAGCCGTCCACAGTCAGGTCGGCGACGTCAAGGATCTTATAAGTGATGTAAACGCCAATGGCCATTACGCCCCAAATCAGACCCTGAGCAATCGCACCCGGCATGGAACTGAGCAGGGCAGACAGAAATTGCATGGTTGATTCCTCCAAAAGCATATAGATAAAAACCATTATAACAAAAAGCAGCGGAAAAGAAAAGTCTTTTCCGCTGCTTTCATGGGATTCAGAAAAGCAGGTGATCACTCAGAGATTGCTTCGTAGTCGCTGGGAACTGTGATGCCAAGAGCTTCGCAGTTGGCGGCATTGTACTTCTTGGTTACAGAAGGAGCGGTCTGCACAGCCATGGTGGTGACATCAGCGCCGTTGACCAGAATGTCATAAGCCATCAAACCGGTCTGGTAACCCAGGTCATAGTAGCTGATGGACAGGGTAGCCACGCCGCAACCTTTGCAGATGCCTTCCTCACCGGCGATGACGGGAACCTTCTTGGCAAGAACCACATTTGCAATTGCCTCGGTATTTGAAGCGGCAGTGTTGTCAGTGGGGATGTAGATAACATCGGAGTTGTCAGCGGCAGTCTCAGTCACAGCAGTGACGTCGTTGGTGTCGTTGAATGCGTAATAAGTGACAGTATAGCCGTCCTTTTCCAGATACTCCTTAATTACATTGCACTGGTATACAGAGTTCGGCTCAGCGGAGCAATACAGAAGGCCGACGTTCTTTGCATCCGGGAACAACTCCTTCAGCATGGCAGCCTGCTGATCCAGAGGGGCCAAGTCGGAAGTACCGGAAACGTTGTTGCCAACAGTGCCGGTCCAGTCACTGATTTCCAGTGCGGTGGCGTAGTCGGTTACCGCAGTGCCCAAAACAGGAATGTCAGCGGTTGCAGCGGCGGCAGCCTGCAGAGGAGAGGTTGCAATTGCCAGAATCAAATCGTCATTGTCCGAAACAAAGCCATTGACGATGGTAGCGCAGTTTGCACTGTCGCCGGAGGCATTCTGGGGATCGAACTTAACTGCGTCACCCAGTTTTTCCTTCAGTGCAGCCTGGAAACCCTCGTTGGCAGCATCCAGTGCTTCGTGCTGAACCAACTGGCAGATGCCGATGTTGTAGACCTTGCCGTCGGTAGTGGAGCTGGAAGCGTCGTCCGCGGATGTAGAGCTTCCGCTTGCAGCGGGAGTGCTTGTGGTGCCGGAAGTGGAGCTTCCGCAAGAGGCCAGTGCGAAAACCATGGCCAGAGCCAGCACGACAGCGGCCAGCTTAGAAAGCTTTTTCATTGTTATTTCCTCCTTGTCTTAAGAGCAACGATGGTGTATCGCCGCTTTACAGCATAAAAGCTTTAAACAACTACAGATTATAACGATCTATTTCGCATTTGTCAACGGATGAATTATTCCTCGGAGAGGAAAATGAAATCAACAAGCCACCGCAATGTCGAACATTTTGCACGGCAATTGCGGCGGCGTATTAAAGAGATTAGGGTTCTTCAATGACGGAAGTAATAACCGGTTTACCGTCTCGGTTCAGCAGCGGGATTAGGCCGGCGCCATATCCATCCCGATAAAAAGATAATTCACACCGGTTTCAGTGTCGACCAGTACCGATATGGAAGAAAGCGTGCCCTGCGTATAACTTTCCACAAATCGTTTCTTTTTTGTCATCTCAAATCAGTCTCCCTTCGCTCTGCGGATAATTTTGTTGCACACGGTGCGATTTCAGTGTATTCATATCAGTAACCAGTGTCAATAGAAAAACTGGGTTGTGTTATAATATGAAATGTGCTATTTTCAAACAGTGAAAAGAAGTTAAAGTCGCTCTAGTGAGGTGCAGCAGGAAATGTGGGTTGATTTTAATGATATAAAGGAAATCACGGTCTCTGGAATGAACATGGAACAGGCACAATGACCGCGAGGATGTATATGGATGATCAGGGAAAGGTAATCTCTTGCTCAATTCATCTGGGAGGACCTATTGGTCTGCATAAGCACGAGAAGAGCGATAATATTAATTGCGTGATTTCCGGCCAAGGTAAGGCTGTTTGTGATGGACAGGAAGAAATATTAAGCGCCGGAGCCTGCCATATCTGTAAAAAAAGTTCTGAGCAGCAAAAATACCGGGGAGGAAGATTTGGCTTTGCCCACAGTTGTAGTAGAATGATGACTGAGATGAAGGTTGGTTTGTTTCAGAGGAAAAGACAATCCATCAAAAGCATCTGAAATTGTATGCTATAGTAAACTTGCGCCTCCCTTGATTGGCGCAAGTTGGAATGAATGAATTTACAGGTACTTCCCACAAATGCCTAAAGGGTGAGGCGTATTTTAGGCGAATACAAACAATGTAATTTAATGTAATTTGATGAAAGAATAGATATTTTGTATGTGATTAATACTAGGGGGTGCTTGTATGGGATTATTTGATTTTTTAAAGAAAAAAGACAAAGCTGACGATACATCAATAAAAACCTCGGTATCAGAATCTGAAAAAATGTATCAGACGGATTCCTACTATACAGACGTTGTTTATGAGGGGACCGCATTTGAACAGCGCGTTATTACTTTTGAAGAACGTAAAAAGACAGCGATTCCATCGGAAAGAGGTTTGTATCCAGCTGAGGTATTATTGTTAGAGTATTGCTCCAAGGGGATATACCCTGATCCACAAAACAGATATCCGAATTTTTGGTGGTTTTCTTACGGTATCAGGGATGTTGAAGCAGTTCTCAAAAGTCTAGAAGATCGAGGATATATAGCTTGGGGATCTGTAATGGATGCGGTCAGCGGATTTACTGTGAAACAATTAAAAGACTTGCTCGACTCAAGAAATATACCAACAACAGGAAAGAAAGCTGATCTGGTAACACGGGTTCTTTCTGGAGTTCCAGAAGAATCATTGATTGCTGCAGGAGTGCAGAAGAAATATGTTTTAACAGATGTTGGCCGAATGGAATTGGATGAAAATGCCTATGTACCTTATGTGCATGGTGTGCGGAATAAGACGACTGAAGATGCAAGGTGGGGAATGACTTTTAATGTATGGAGTATTAATA
>CAVLAO010000008.1:0-49414 GCA_963660915.1 Bacteroides sp. CAG:927
ATTATCGTCTATGTTGCCCAAAATTCTGCGCACAACTGTTTCATTATGAGATTTTCCCTTGTGCTTCGGCGCAAGGGATTTTATAATGCAATTAGTGAAACAACTTTTCCCGTTATAAAAATGAAAAGAATTCAACGAACACAGGAAAAGCGGTGACACAAGAATAAAAACGGAATTACCGTCATTTGCAATCAACAGACTCGCAAATCTGAATATCTATTAGCAAGGGGATGGAGGTACCATGGAGAAGAAAAAAATCGGTCAGCATTTTGCTGACGCAAAAAAAGCCGCAAAGGGATTTCTTGAAAAGTCAAAAGATATTGCTGTTCAGGCAATAGACCAAAATGATGATGGAAAGCTTGATTTCGCTGATGCTACGGCTTTTGCCGACTCCGTTGGAGACATTGCAAAAAAAGGTGCTTCTGCCGTCAAGGAAAGCCGCAGACAAATAGAACGAAAGTCTTTGCGGCCCATTTTTCCTGAAGATTTGGATACAGCAGATTTTTTCATTTCTAAATTGATTCGAGTTGCTGACAGAGACAAGAAGCATGCAGAAAGCGAAGTTTGCCAAGGTTCTGTCGGTTATCTATCGGATAAAGGCGGTCTTCGCGTTGTAAATATTTTCAAGGATTCACTGGATTCCTTCGGTTTGTCCTTCTACCCGGATATTGATTGTGAATTTTACTATGTAAATCCGTCTGACCGAGATAACTACATTTGCCTTGATGATTATTTTAACTATCTCAAGATGGTACGTGTTAATGAGCTCCAGCGTGTGGCGCAGGACTTAGGTGCAAGGCATTTTCGAGTCACCTATAAGGAAGAACGCACCTCTTTTTCAGAAGCAAAAAGCAAGGCTCAAATCAAGGCTGCGAAAATTGCCGATGCCAAGGCTGAGCACGATATCTCAGAAAAGAAATATTCAATGATTGATGTTGCAGCCGAGATGGAGATGGACGGACATCCACCTAAACAGCCGACGCTTGTGTATCTGCAGAAGGATGATAATGTTAAGAATCTAATTCATCTGCGGATGACTGGCGGAGACAGTTTCCGGCATCACATGATTTCCATCAAATTAAGCAACTCCTCCGGCATTAAAGAAAGTGACGCTGTCAAAATTGACGCAGTTCTGAAAGCACTGAAAGTCTGCGGAAACGCTACAGTTGCCAATGAAGTCAGAAATGAGTCACGCAGATATTTAGAATACGAAATTGATTTTTAAGACGAATAGACGAAACAAGAGGGGCTTCTTCACCTTGTTGTGAAGAAGCCCCTCTTAAATCATACTTCAATTAATTTTTACAGATCGCTCAGGCTCAGGTAATTCAACGGATTCGTCGTAGAAGATACATATAGTCCGGAGAACGTACCCAAACGCACCTCAAAGTGGCAGTGCACACCGGTTACTTTTCCGGTCGCACCCATTTGTGCAATGGATTCTCCCTGCTCCACCATCTGCCCTACACTGACATAAATGGCCTCGTTATGCGCATAATAGGTGTGGGTTCCGTTGTCGTGCTGGATGACAATCAAGTTTCCGTAACCGCCGTTATCCCATCCGGCATAGACTACCTTGCCTGCACGGGCGGCAACAATATTTCGCCCTCCGGAAGAATCAATATCCACACCGTCGTGCTTGCGGTTTGCACCATTGATTGTGTCAATCCCGTAGCTTCCGGTATAGTTACCGTGGGCCGGCCAGATAAATTCCGGTCGTTCCTTTGTTCCCACCCGAATCACAGTATCCTGTGCCTCTGTCACCGTAACAGAAGAAATTGTTTTGGCCACCACTGTCGTACCATTGATTGCACTGATCCGGGTAGTCACTTCGAGTTCTCCGTCCCAGCCTTCCTCTGTAACGATTTCATCCGTGTAAAGCGTGTCGTCCTCCACCGTCACAGTCTGCGCCTCAATGACCCTGTGCTCTACTACTGTGGAAGATGTGCGCACCCGCAATGCGTCAGCAACAGCCTGTTCTGCCTGCTGACCGGTTGGGATTGTACTGTCCAATGTGCCGGACACTTCCTCGCTCTGCAAATCGCTGAGCACTTTGCTGTCGTCTGTATTCCCATTGCAGTAAGACGCCACCGCCGCCTGCACCATTTCGGCCAACTCTTTTTCTTCGTCTGCAGCTGCCACAGCCTGACCGTTTACCCGAAGAATCCAGTGGCGTTCTGCACTGACTGCGGAAGCCGTCGAATTGGCCAGTAATGCACAGGTCAGGCTCAGCGTTAAAACGCCGCCGAAAATAGAACCGCGAAACAGAGGTTTCAAATTGCACTGCATTGGAAGATCCTTCCCTTCACCCCAATCGCAGTCCAAAGAAGATCGGCTGCAATTGTTACAAGATGTTACAATTATAACGATTCTGTAATCGCCTGTCAACTTCAAATTGCCAGAATTCTTCCAACCGGTAATTCCTTTATTTCTCCATCTCGGTTGCATCACCGCTTCTGTTCTTGTTTCTGTTCGATTTTTGCGTTACAATAGCATTGCATTGTTTATTGTTTGATTCAGGAAAGGTTGTGTTCCCATGCAAGACGGATGGATCAAAATCGCTGCGGCAACACCGGAAATACGAGTTGCCGACTGCCAATGGAACCGTCAGAGAATTGCGGAGTTGATGCGTCAGGCGGCAAGAGACGGTATTAAAGTGCTCTGTTTTCCGGAGCTTTGCCTGACTGGCTATACCTGCAGCGACCTGTTTTTGCAGTCCACTTTGCTGCGCGGCGCGGAAGAAGCACTGGAACAGCTTCTGTCAGAGACAAAGGAGCTGGATTTGCTGGCCTGCGTCGGTCTTCCGGTTCGCATCCGCGGCAAACTCTACAACTGCGCAGCCCTGCTTTGCCGAGGAAGTCTGCTGGGGTTGATACCAAAAACAAACATCCCGAATTACACGGAATTCTACGAAGGCCGATGGTTCACTTCCGGACAGGATCTGGACAGTATGGACCGCTGCATTTCCTTTGCCGGTACAAAATCCGTGGTATGCGATACGGATGTGGTGTTCCGCTGCAGAACGATGCCGGAGCTGATTGTCGGCGTAGAAATCTGCGAAGATGTCTGGGTTGCAGACACCCCTTCCACCCGTCTATGTGCCGGCGGAGCAACCTTAATTTTAAATCCATCCGCCAGTGACGAGATCGTCAGCAAGGCAGCATGGCGGAGAACTCTGCTAAGTGCCACTTCCGGTCGCCTTGCCTGCGGCTATGTCTATGCTGATGCCGGCTGGGGGGAAAGCTCTACGGATCTGATCTATGCCGGACACAATCTGATTCTTGAAAATGGTTCTATTTTGGCCGAGCAGCGCTTTTCCACCGGTTTGATTTCCAGTGAACTGGACGTAGAAAAGCTGATCCACGAGCGCCAGCGAATGAATACCTTCCCTGCCGCCAGCAGAACCACGGTCTCTGTTGATTTCGATCTTATGCCTGCAAATACGATTCTCACGCGTCCTATCCGTCCGAACCCCTTTGTTCCTGCCGATCAGGGAGATCGGGAAGAGCGCTGTGCAGAGATTCTGCAGCTTTCCGCTCAAGGCCTCGCCAAACGGCTGAATCATACTAATGCAAAAACAGCCGTAGTGGGGCTTAGCGGAGGATTAGACTCTACTCTGGCAATTTTGATCACCGCCATCGCCTTTGACCTTTTGGGCTGGTCTCACAGTGGAATTCTTGCCGTGACAATGCCCTGCTTCGGCACTACAGACCGCACCCGGGATAACGCCTGTCTGCTGGCCGAGGAACTGGGTGCTGAACTGATGCGAATTGACATTGGCGAGGCCGTACAGGTGCATTTCCGCGACATTGGTCAAAGCATGGAGGATCATTCCGTCACGTTTGAAAACGGTCAGGCCCGGGAACGCACCCAGGTGCTGATGGATCTGGCTAATAAACGAGGCGGCCTTGTCATCGGTACCGGCGACCTAAGCGAGCTGGCACTTGGCTGGGCCACCTACAACGGCGACCACATGAGCATGTATGCCGTAAACGCTTCGATCCCGAAAACACTGGTGCGCCATCTGGTTGCCTTTGTCAGCGATGACAAGCGGAGCGAAAATGGAGCTCTCTCCATTGTGTTGGATGATATTTTGGACACTCCGGTTTCCCCGGAACTTCTGCCGGCAATTGACGGAAAAATTGCGCAAAAAACAGAAGATCTGGTTGGTCCGTATGAACTGCACGACTTTTTCCTGTATTATGCCCTTCGCTGGGGATTTGGTCCCAGAAAAATATTCCGCCTTGCACTCTATGCACTTGAAGACAAATACAGTCCGGAGACTATTTTGAAATGGCTGAAAAATTTCTATCATCGTTTCTTTCAACAGCAATTTAAGCGTTCCTGTCTTCCGGATGGGCCAAAGGTCGGAACCGTCACCCTCAGCCCGAGAGGCGATTGGCGGATGCCTTCCGATGCGGTCAACACCCTGTGGACGCAGGAACTGGAACAGATTTCACTTCCCTGACGGCATAATAAAATCACCCCTTTGCTTTCGGAAAGCAAAGGGGTGATTTTCTATTCTCTTATTCCAGATGCATACCGGCAACAACCCTAGCGCAACGGGGGCAAAGCTCCGCATGACCTTCGGCAGTACCGATCGACGGATGATGATTCCAGCAGCGGGGGCACTTGGGGTCCTCATCCATTTCCACCTTAACGGTCAAGCCGGGGAAACTCTCGCCCACATAGCCTTCTCCTTCGCCGTGAACCAGATTCACCTCAGAGACAATAAACAGTGCCTCAAAGTGATGCTTCTTCAGGCTCTCAAACCGCTCCCAAGCCTCGTCGTTGAAATACAGCGTCAACTTAGCATCGGTCGACTTCTTAACCGTTTTCGCCGCACGGACTTCTTCCAATGCCTTATTCACGTCGTCCTTCAATGCAAGGATCTTATCCCAATAGACCTGCTGTTCCTCATTAAACACATAGTCGGGGTTCACCTGAGGAATATCGTTAAACAGCACGCTCTCCGCATCATCGCTCTTGCTGTGGGGCATAGCTGCCCAGATTTCCTCACTGGTAAAGGCCAGGATAGGTGCCAGCAGACGGACCATCGAATCCAACACAATGTAAATAGCACTTTGTGCGCTGCGGCGCGGCAGAGAATCCGTATCCTCGCAATAGAGGCGATCCTTAATAATGTCCAGATAGAAATTGGACATATCCACCACGCAGAAATTATAAATTGCACGGTATACGCCATGGAATTCATAGTCATCGTAGCACCGACGGCACTCTGCAACCAGATCGTTGCAGCGGCTGACCGCCCACTGATCCAGTTCGATCATATCAGCATAGGCCACTGTGTTGTCCGGATCAAAGCCATTCAGGTTGCCCAAAATATAGCGGCAGGTATTGCGCACCTTCAAATAGGTGTCGCTGAGCTGCTTCAAAATCGGCTTGGACAGACGCATGTCCTGCGTGTAGTCCGCAGAGGAAACCCACAGGCGGAGAATATCTGCGCCGTAGTCCTTAATCGTATCCTGCGGGCTGATTGCATTGCCCAGGGACTTGTGCATCACCTTGCCCTGGCCGTCCACCGTCCAGCCGTGGGTGATGATCTGCTTATAGGGTGCAATACCGTTGGAGGCGATGCTGGTCAGCATGGAGGACTGGAACCAGCCACGATACTGGTCGCCGCCTTCCAGATAGATGTCGGCGGGATACTGAAGCTCAGGCCGCGCCTTGCAGACCGCATTCCAGGTGGAACCGGAATCGAACCAAACGTCCAGAATGTCTTTCTCTTTGCGGAATTTCTTTCCGCCGCAATCGCACTGAGCATCGGCAGGCATCAACTCTTCCACTGTCTTCGCCCACCATGCATTGGAACCCTCGGCGCGGAAGATCTCTGCAACCTTGTCGATGGAGGCATCGGTGCAGTAGGGTTTTCCGCAGTCCTCACAGAAGAACATGGGAATCGGAACACCCCAGGTACGCTGGCGGGAAATGCACCAGTCCGAACGTTCGCGGATCATGGAAATCATCCGCTCCTTGCCCCACTCCGGCTTCCAATAGATATTTTCGCAGGCATCCACTGCCTGATCTTTAATGGCATCCACGCTGGCAAACCACTGCTGAGTCGCGCGGAAGATGACCGGTTTCTTGCAGCGCCAGCAATGGGGATAGCTGTGGACGATGTCCTTAGAGGAAAGGATAATTCCGCTGGCAACCAGATCGGCAAAAATGGTGTCATGTGCTTTGAAGACATGCAGTCCCTCATATTTGCCGGCATACTCATTCAGCTTGCCCTGAGCATTAACGGAAACCTCCATGGTAATATCGGTGGGAATCTCCTCATAACGCTGGCAGACATAAAAGTCATCCAAACCGAAGGAGGGCGCCGTATGAACGCAGCCGGAGCCGGCATCCAATGTGACATGGTCACCCAGAATAACGAGGGAATCCCTCTCCATGAATGGATGGTAAGCAGTCATACGCTCGAACTCACTGCCGCACAAGGTGGCAATTTTTTCGTACTCTGTGATACCGCTTTCTTTCATGACACTGTCGGCCAGTTCATCAGCAACGATATAAATTTCATCGTTGGCCTTCACCAGCGCGTAGTCATACTGGGGATTCAGGCAGATCGCCATGTTGCCGGGCAACGTCCAGGTGGTGGTCGTCCAGATGACAAAGTACATTTTGGACAGGTCGCCGTACTGGCTCAGCTTGCCCTTGTCGTCGTGCACACGGAACTTAACAAAGATGGTCGTAACCGGATCGTCTGCGTACTCCACTTCAGCCTCTGCCAATGCGGTTTCACAGGTGGGGCACCAGTAAGTGGGCTTCAAGCCCTGATAAATCAGGCCCTTCTTTGCCATTGCGCCGAACACTTCTACTTCGGCTGCCTCGAACTCCGGTTTCAGGGTGACGTAGGGATCGTCCCATTCGCCAATGACGCCCAGACGCTTGAAGCCTTCGCGCTGCTTGTCCAACTGTTCCAGAGCAAACGCACGGCACTTATCCCGAAACTCCGGCACCGGCATCTCGCTGCGCTTGACACCCTGCTTCTGCACGGCGGTCTCGATGGGCATACCGTGGGTATCCCAACCGGGAATATAGGGTGCCTGAAAGCCCGTCATGTTCTTATAGCGGACAATAAAATCCTTGAGGATCTTGTTCATTGCCGTGCCGATGTGGATCTCGCCATTGGCATAAGGGGGGCCGTCGTGAAGAACGAAGCGGGGCTTGCCGTCGTTCTTGGCCATCAGCTTGTGGTAAATGTCCTTGCGTTGGAATTCCTCCAGCATCCCCGGCTCACGCTTTGCCAGACCGGCACGCATAGGAAAGTCTGTCTGCGGCAGATTGATTGTCTTGTTGTAATCCAGACCCATAGGTTGTCTCTTCCTCTCTGAAAAAGGCACGAAAGTCACAGCCGCGGCAAACAACGCACTGCGGCTGTGACAACGGCGTTTTCTAATTTACTTAATTTCGTAATTGCGACCAAAACGAAGCTCGCTTAAATCCAGGCGGCGCGTAGGAAATTCGTCCGCGGATTCCGTGGACTGATCCTCTGTCTCCTCCGCTGCAGGTGCCTCTGCAGGCGCTTCTTCTGCTGCAGACTCTTCCGCAGGTACTTCCTCTGTCGGCGCTTCCTGTGTTGATTCCTCGTCACTTGCTTTTTCCGCCTTCAGATTGTCTCTCTGGGCATCCATTGCGCGACGAATGTCTTCCAGAGCATCACCGGTAGGCAAACCGCCTTTTTGCTCGCTCTCAGCATCCATTGCCGGCAGGGAAGCCAGAAATTCCTGTTCGTGGGTCAGCAGGTCGCGGATACCGGCGGACATGGCAACAACGCTGCTCTTCATGGACTTTGCCCGCTCTTCCAGTGCGGCAATCTCCTGCTTCAGCTCATCGGTACGCTTGCGGGCAACGCCTTCTGTCTCTGCCAGAATCTTTGCCTGCTTGCTCTTGGCCTCTTCCACAATCTCATTGCCCATCTTCTGAGCCGCCAACAGGGTTGCACGCATTGCACCCTCTGTCTCCTGATATTCCGTAATCTTATCGGCCAACACCTTCATCTTGCGCTTCAGTGCTGCATTTTCTTTGAACAACTCCGTATAATCAGCGGTCAGCTGATCCAGAAAATTGTCCACATCCTGCATATCATAGCCGCCTTTTTTTGCTTTCGGAAATACGCGCTCTTCCACTTCCTGCGGCGTCAGCATAGTAAAAACCCCTTTCAATGGTCAATCTATCATGATCTTTCGATTAGTTTGATTTCTGGTTCACCAGCGGATTATCCAGCAGGGTACCCAGGCGGTCCCCCACGATATCAATGGTGCTGGGCGTTGCCACAACGGTGTTTGAGCTGACGCTGCTCACCTTTCCGCCCAGAGCAAAAGCAGCCCCGGCAACAAAATCCGTCACCCGACGGCTTAGATCCGGAGAAGTTTCCTCCAGATTCAAAACCACAGTTTGATTTGCTCTGAGACAGTCTGCATACTCCGTCCCGTCCCGGAACTCCTTTGGATGAAACACCTTTACCTGCTGAGGCGCTCCGGCATTGAAATCAACTACATTGTTGGCGCGACGGCGGCTCTGTCCTGCACTGGCACCGGTGTTGCTGCTGCGGCCGGAATTGCCGGAACCGGTATAGTCCGAAGCTACAGAACCGGTACTGCCGTAGCTGCTGTAATTTGCAGACCGACCGGCAGAAGCGCTTGCACCTGCATAGTCGCGAGAAGCATAGCCTCCGTCGGTTTCAGGAGTTTCCTCCTCTTCCTGCTCCTGCTCCTCGGCATCGAAGGCGAAGCTGCGACGCTCCCGCTTTTGCTTGGATCTGCCAAAGCCAAAGCTGAATCGCTCCCGCTGAGGCTTCTCCTCCTCGTAATCATCATAGCGATATTCTTCCTCATCCCCATAGGATGATTCGTCATAATCGTCGTAGTCTCCGTATTCTTCCTGTTCGTCCAGATCCTCATCAATCTCATCTTCGGTTTTGACCATCCGACCGAACTCATCACGTAGCGTTCCAAAAAATCCCATAATGCAAGGTTCCTTCCTGTTGATTGGGTAAATTGCGCTGACTCATCCGTGCGCACGCATTGGCGGCCGAGGACCAAACAGGGCAGTCCCCACTCGTACCAGAGTGGCCCCTTCCAAGATCGCATCAACATAGTCCCCGCTCATGCCCATGGACAACACGCCCATATTGCTCTCATTATCGTACTTTTTTCCTTTTATGTCAACAAAAAGCTGTTGCATTGCAGCGAAATATTTGCGATTGGCCCCTTCACCTGTGGAAACAGGAGGAATTGCCATCAATCCCCGCAAGCGCACATGCTCCATCTGCCCTGCCATTTCCGCCAACCGGTGCGCCTGTTCCGGAGAAACTCCGGACTTGCTCTCTTCACCGCCGATATTCACCTCGATCAGAATATCCTGAACCAGATCAAGCTTTGCCGCCTGTTTTTCAATCATGCCCAGCAGTTCTTCTCCATCTACCGATTGGATCAGGTCGACATGACCTACGACATATTTTACTTTATTGCGCTGGAGATGGCCGATGAAGTGTACCTTTGCCCCTTCGTAGGCATTGTCCTCCAGGTGGCCGGTCAACTCCTGCACTCGATTTTCACCGCAGGTGGTAATCCCCGCAGCAATGGCCTGACGAATGGTGTCGCTGGTCTGCACCTTTGTTGCGGCACAAAGGGTAATTTCCGCCGGATCGCGTCCCGCTGCCCGAGCCGCTTCTGCAATTTTCTGCTGCACTGCGGTAATTCGCTGCTGCAGCGTCATTTCCATAAGTTCCATTTTAGCTCGTTACGACCTTTCCCTGATAAACTGTATCTCCCCGCACCACAACGGTATCTCCCTCCCGGAGGGCGGATGCCTGTTTAAAGGTGCTCTGCACCACCGGTTTTCCATCTTCATCATATTCCACTTTCTGCTGAATCAGATAGAAATCGTCTTCTTCCCATAAAACATCGATTGCCACCCACTCCGTCTGCGTGCCGCTGATACGATAAACGCCGGTCTGCCCGGATTCATCCACCCGCACAGCACGCTTCGGAACGCGGAAGCCAGTGATGGAATCAAGAATAATTTTTACGCTCTCTCCGCGCATGCCAACGGTCTGGGCCACATACTCCATAGAAGAGAACACAACGCTTACTTTACCGTCCTCCGGATCGCTGATGCTGCTGACCTTTGCGGAAAAGCTGCGGGAGGAATTCCCAAAGCACAGGGTAACTGACAAATCCTGATACAGAGATTTTGCCTCCGCTTCGGAAACCGTACAGGCAAAGTACCAACTTCCGCTGGTGACCACCTTACCGACGCCGGTTCCGTCTGCAGTCTGCTGTTGACTGACCAGACTCTCCAACTTAGACGGGGTCAGGTCCTCCAAAGCAGCCACCGTAAGGATGCCTTCATATCCGTCCACTTCTTTTGCAAACAACCCTGCATCCGGGCTGTCAAGATTGGTATACGCAGAGCTTGCCTGAGCCGTCAGCTCATCTACCTTGCTTTGCGCCGCCGCAATTTCTTCCTTAAGGGTATCCGAACCATTATAAGCGTAATCTCTGCGGAAGATCAAAGTTTTCAGGCTGTTAATATCGTCGTTCAGATCGCCGAGAGATTCTGTAGCCACTTCATGTTGGAGGTCTGTAATCGCATCCATGATGTCCGAGTCCAGTTCCATTGTGCCGCTTCCCTCGCCGGTACGGCTGAGGATATAATTCAGGTTATCCAGTTCTGCCTGTGCCGCATCCAACTGCTTTTGAATTTCATAACTTTCGCTGCTGGCATAGACCCGCGCCACTGCATCGCCCTTGCCCACCCGTTCGCCTTCCGAGGCAATCACATCTGCACTGGCTGCGTTTTCATCGGATATGACTTCTTCATCCCGAAAAAACCATCCATTTGATTGAATCTGATTTTCCGCTGTGTAGGAATAGAGATTTGCCGTGTCTGTGTTGGTTGTCAGCGCATTCCAGAGATAAGTTCCAAAGTAGGCTAATCCGCCAAAAAACAACACTGCGACGATGATCTTAAATATAAGGTTCCCCTGCTTCATGCTGATTGGTTCCTTTCAGGGCTTTATGAAAATAGAATTCCGGCCTGACGAAGCACCTGCTCTGCAAACCGATGCAGTGCAGCAATGTCCGGCTCGTCTGCATACTTATACCAATGTGTTTCCCGATCCCGGCGGAACCAGGTCAACTGCCGCTTTGCATATTGACGCGACCGCAGCTTTACTTCTTCCAATGCGGCGGCCGGGTTGCTGCCGGAACTCACTGCCACCGCCAATTCCTTGTAACCTATGGCCTGCATCGCTGTACAGGATGCCGACACACCGCTTTCCAACAGGGCGCGCACTTCTTCTACCAGTCCCAACTCCGCCATTTGATCCACGCGGCGGTCAATACGCCCCCACAGATCCGACCGGTTTTCGAAATTCAGTCCTATCTTCAGCGCTGTATAGCGAGGCGGCAACAACCGCGTTGCCGCGTTATGGGCCGAGATCGTTTCTCCTGTCTCGTACCAAACTTCCAGTGCCCGAATCACTCGCTTGGTATCCATCGGATGCAGCCGGGTTGCGGATTCCGGGTCAACCTCCTGCAGCGCTTCCCACAGCGGCTGAATCCCCTCTGCCTCATAGCGTGCCTGCCATTTCTCCCGCCAACCGGTGGATTTCACCGCAAAATCATGGCCGTTAAGCAATGCATCCAGATAAAATCCGGTTCCTCCCACAATAACAGGGCGTTTTCCCCGGGCAAGGATATCATCCACCACGGGAATTGCTTCCCGGCGATACCGCTCTGCAGAATAGTCCTCTTCCGGATCCGCAACATCAATCATATAGTGCGGAATGCCCTGCATTTCTTCCTGCGTCGGCTTCGCCGTTCCGATGTTCATACGGCGGTAGATCTGCATGGAATCGCAGCTTACTACCTCTCCATTATATTTTTTCGCCAGCCAAACACCAAGGGCCGTCTTGCCCGAGGCCGTTGGTCCAACCACACAGATCACCTGCGGCGGCATTGGCGGTCACTTCCTTTCGTCGATTCCTGCCATACACGGGCAAACCTTTGCTTTAATAAAAAACATACTCATGCCCGTTTAAATTGTTTTTCCAAGTCTCGCTTTGTAATTTTAATCGCCACCGGGCGGCCATGAGGGCAATAATGTACCTGCCCGCTCATCACTGCCTCGCAGATGACCAGCAATTCTTCCCGACCGCTGGTCCAACCTCCTTTGATGGCCGATTTACAGGCCATGGTGTGGAGCACTTCGTCCCGGGCTGCATCCGGATCTGCTGTTCCGGTAACAACCAATTTCCCTGCAATCTCTTCCAGGGCAGACTCCACTGCATCCGCAGGAAGATCGTCCGGTGCCTGTCGCACAATCAGACTGTTTCCTCCGAAATTCTCCACCTCAAACCCAAATTCCTGTAAAATATCCAATGCTTCGCTCAGCGCCGCCGTCTCTTCCGGCGACAGCTGCACTACCAGAGGTGAGAGGAGAATCTGACTCATAGGTTTGTGGTGCCTTGCCTTCAGACGGTCAAAATTGATCCTCTCGTGGGCCGCATGCTTGTCAATCATCCACACCTCGTCGCCCCGCTCCACGATGATGTAGGTGTTCAGCACCTCTCCCGCCATACGCCAGGAGGGGGTGTCCGGAGTAACCTCTTTCTTCGGTTCAAGCGATTCATCCGGCTGAACCGAAGCTTCCGTTGATCGCTGCACGGAAACCGGAAGTTCAGATGTCTGCGGCAACGGAGTTTTCTCCGTCTGCTTCGCCGTTTTTTCTGCAGCAATCATCGGTTCTGCTGTGGTTTCCCGTGTCGGTGGCGTAAAGCGTTCTGTATGGCGGTGAATTATCAGCGGCGGTCGTTTCTCTGTCGGCTGTTCCTGCTCCGCCGTCTGCTCCAACGGCACCTCCTCCAATTTGCGCCGGGGTGCATCAGTGGAGTACTTTGCCGTGGCTGTAGAACGAAGCATTCCTTCCAGTCCTCCGGTGGGAGTGGTACGCAAAAAAGTCTGGTTCGGCGTCACCGTGTCGTGAGTTACCGCCGGAGCCGGCTTTCTTTCCTGCTCCAGCACTGCCTTAGGCGCATCCATCTGCGCATCCAAAGCCGCTTTGACCGCATAGTACACGGCATCAAACAACTTTTTTTCATTGGCAAACTTTACTTCTGTTTTGGTCGGGTGAACATTGACGTCCACACTGCTCAGCTTTGTCGTCAAATGCAGCACACAGCCCGGAAACCGCCCTACCATGCGACGGTTTTGATAAGCCTGCTCCAGTGCCGCCTGTGCCGTGCGCGACTTAATATACCGTCCGTTGACAAAGAAGAACTGGCTGCTGCGACTGCCGCGGCAGCACACCGGCTGAGAGACGAATCCATCCACCGTGATTTCATCGCCGCTTCCCTTACAGGGCAGAAATCCCAAGGCCAGATCCCGCCCCAACACAGCATACACGGCGCTTTTCAATGCTCCGTCCCCCGGGGTATGCAATTCTTCTTTCCCCTCGCGAAGGAAGCGGAATGAAACTTCCGGATGACTGAGCGCCGCATGCTGCACCACCGCGGTAACCGCACTTCCTTCGGCGGAGTCCCGCTTCAAAAACTTCTGCCGCGCAGGTGTGTTAAAAAACAAATCCCGCACAATCATGGTAGTACCCACAGGGCAACCGACTTCTTCCCGCGTGCGCACAACTCCACCGTCCAGCAGCAGCGCAGTACCTGCCGCCGCGCCTTGCGTTCGCGTCATCAATTCCACTCGGCTGACCGATGCAATTGCCGCCAACGCCTCGCCGCGAAAGCCCAATGTGCCAATAGCCTCCAGATCGTACTCCGTTCGGATTTTGCTGGTGGCATGGCGCAGGAACGCCGTCAAGCAATCTTCTGCCTCGATGCCGGATCCGTTGTCCGTCACTCGGAGATAGCTCATTCCGCCCCGTTGAATTTCCACCGTGATGGAATCCGCCCCGGCATCAATGGCGTTTTCAATCAGCTCTTTCGCCGCACTGGCTGGGCGCTCCACCACCTCACCGGCGGCAATCAGATCCGCCACATGGGGATCAAGCTGTTGGATCTTGGACATAATGAGTTCCTCTTTCTAATCGTAAATCCCAAAGTTGAAATGGGGCTGAAATTTCAGACAAAGCCTTCTCCTCCGAAGTGCGCTTAATATGCGTCGGTTACAGCTTTCCTTTCAGCTCGTACAGCAGGTTCATAGCCTCAATCGGAGTCAGCGTATTTAAATCCAGATTGCGAATGCGTTGCGCACATTCCACCGCGCCGAGATCCAGAAGAGACACCTGCTCCGACTCCTCCTCTGGTTTCTTCTCCACAGAAGGCAGGAGCGGCGCGCCCTCTCCCTGTTCCAGTTCCTCCAGAATAGCTCTGGCACGGCGAATCACAGCATCCGGCACTCCCGCCAGCTTTGCCACTTCAATTCCGTAAGACTGGTCTGCTCCGCCCCGGACAATCTTCCGAAGGAAGATGATATCATCTTTTTTCTTTTTTGCGGCAATATTATAATTTTTTACCCCCGGAATCATGCCTTCCAAAACGGTAAGCTCATGATAATGGGTAGCAAACAGAGTCTTTGCCCCCAGTTTTTTCCCCGCGCAGTATTCCAGCACCGCCCGGGCAATGCTCATTCCATCGTAAGTGGAAGTTCCCCGGCCGATCTCATCCAAAATCAACAGGCTGCGTTTGGTGGCATGCTTTAGGATTTCGGCCACCTCATTCATCTCTACCATAAAGGTGGAAGCGCCGGCCGACAGATCATCGCTGGCTCCGATCCGGGTAAACACCCGGTCTACCACGCCAATGCGCGCGCTTTCTGCCGGAACAAAAGATCCCGCCTGCGCCATAAGGCAAATCAGTGCCACCTGACGCATATAAGTAGATTTGCCTGCCATATTGGGACCGGTGATAATGGCAAGGGTATCATCCCGGTCGTCCATATAAGTATCATTTGGGACAAACCAGCTGTCTTTCAGCACCTGTTCCACCACAGGATGCCGTCCCTCTTTTATATCGATAACACCGGAATCATCCACCGTCGGCATACAATAATGGTTTTTCACCGCCACGGCAGCATAGGAGCAAAGCACATCCAATTCCGCAATGGCCCGGGCGGAAGCCTGGATCGCACTCACCTGCTGGGCTACTTTTTCCCGCAAAGCAGTGAACAGCTCATACTCCAAAGCTACTGCCTTGTCTCCGGCAGTAAAGATCGTGCGCTCCAGTTCCTTCAATTCCTGGTTGATATAACGCTCTGAATTCACTGTAGTCTGCTTGCGCACCCAATCCTCCGGCACCAAATCGGTTTGGCTTTTTGCCACCTCAATATAATAACCAAACACCTTGTTGTAGCTGACCTTCAGGTTTCGGATTCCGCACTGTTCTTTTACTCTGGTTTCCATCTGAGCCACCAGATCGCGGCCGCCGTTTTGAATTTCCCGCAGTTCATCCAGCTCCGGTGCATATCCCGGGCGAATCATACCGCCCTCCCGCACCGTCAGCGGAGGCTCGTCTGCAATTCCTTGCTCCAATTCCGTCCGCAACGCCGGCAGATCGTCCAGCTTTCGGCAAATTTCAGCCAGCATCGCGGCGTGAAATCCCTTTGTCCGTTCCCTCAACTCGGGAATTTTGCCCAATCCTACCGCCAGAGCGCTCAAATCCCGGGCATTGGCAGAACCATAAACCACGCGGCCGATCAGGCGTTCCAGATCCGTCACTTCCCGCAGCGCCAGAATCAGTTCCTCCCGCTCCACGTTGCATTCTACAAGCTCCTGCACCGCATCCAATCTGCGGCAGATTGCCGCCGGCGATAACAGTGGCTGCTCCAACCAGGTGCGCATCAATCGGGACCCCATAGCTGTCCGCGTTTTGTCCAGCACCCACAGCAGACTGCCTTTCTTTTCTCCGCTCCGCAGGGTTTCCGTCAGTTCCAGATTTCTTCGCGCGGTTAAATCCAGTTCCATGTATCGCTCCTGCGCGTAGCAGCGCAGGGTGGAAAGATAACTTAAATCCGCCTTCTGAGTTTCGTACAGGTAGTTCAGTACGCCTCCTACCGCCCGATAGGCCACTGTACTCAGCTGTTCCGCATCGGGGAACTGCTTCTTCGTCAGTGTCTCCCCTTCCTGGGCCGAAAAGCGCTCTGTTCCGCCGTCCTGCCAACAGCACTCCAACCGATCCGTTAAAAAACCGGTCAGTGCAGAATCCTGCGCCGCCTCCGGCGACAGCAATGCCTCCGTCGGTGCAAAGCGGCCCAATTCATTAAGTAAATGTTCTACGCCGCCATCCGGGGAAAATGAAGTTACCTCCGCCTCTCCGGTGGAAACGTCGCAAAAGCACGCTCCCGCTCCGCTGTCGTCCAACGCAATTGCACAAATGTAGTTGCTCTGTCCCGGAGTAAGCATCATGTCATCGGTAACCGTTCCGGGCGTGACGATACGAATAATGTCCCGACTCACCAAACCCTTCGCCGTGGCCGGGTCCTCGGTCTGTTCGCAAATCGCTACTTTGTACCCCTTTGCAATCAGTCGTGCCAGGTAGCTCTGATAGCTGTGGAACGGTACGCCGCACATCGGCGTCTGTTCCTCTTTCGGTTTTCCCCGATCCCGCGTGGTCAACGTAAGATCCAGTTCCCTGGATGCGATGCGGGCGTCCTCATCAAACATTTCGTAAAAGTCACCCAGCCGGAAAAATAACAGTGTGTCCGGATGTTGTGCTTTTATTTCAAGATATTGCTTGCGCATGGGGGTCAATTCTTTTTCCTTTGTCTTTGCCATGAGCCCCCTCCTATTCTTTCGGGTTTTATTCTACAATTTCGCCAAACAGCGCCCAATTGGAAGACCGGGTAATCTTACAGCGGTGGAATCCTCCAATCAGATGTTCGCTGCCATCGATATGCACCAGTCGACCGCCGTCGGTGCGGCCGGTCAGTGCATGCTTTCCATCCGTATCCCTGCCGTCTACCAACACCCGCAGGGTTTTTCCCACATAGGCAGCGTGTTTTTCGGCACTGATTCGGTTCTGCAATTCCACAAGCCGCTGGAAGTTCGCGCTCTTTTCTTCCTTGCTCAGCACATCCTCCATTTTCGCCGCCGGCGTACCTTCCCGAGGTGAATAGATGAAGGTAAACAACGCCTCATAGCGCACCTGCTCGATCAGCCGCAGGGTATCCTCGAATTCCTCCGTTGTTTCTCCCGGAAAACCGACAATAATGTCGCTGGTGAGAACGATATCGGGAATCAGTTCCCGCAATCGACGAATCTGATCCAGATACTGCGCCGAGTCATAGTGCCGATTCATTACCTTCAACACCCGGTCATTTCCTGCCTGCACCGGCAAGTGCAGACAAGGCGCCACCTTTTCACAGGCTGCCATGGTTTCAAACAGCTTTTGCGTAGCGTCCTTCGGGTGCGAAGTCATAAATCGAAGCAGAAATTCTCCGGGAATGTCGTTGCAGGCCTTCAGCAGGTCGGCAAAGTCCATGTCCAATCCCAGATCCTTGCCATAGGAATTTACGTTCTGTCCCAGAAGGGTAATGTCCTTATACCCCTCCTCTACCAGTTGCCGCACCTCATCCAGAATGCGTTGGGGATCGCGGGAACGCTCCCGACCGCGGACGTACGGCACAATGCAATAGGTGCAGAAATTGTTGCAGCCATACATAATCGAAACCCATGCCTTCAAATTACCCTGACGCACCACCGGCAGGCCCTCCGCAATGGTTCCGTCGCTGGGCTCGGTAGAAAACACCCGTGCATGACGCGTCAGCACTTCAAAGAGAAACTGCGGAAATTTCCACAGCACATGGGGGCCGAACACCAGATCCACATGACGGAAGGATTTGCGAATCTTTTCCGCCATATGCGGCTCCTGCATAGCGCAGCCGCACAGACAAATCACCTGATCCGGTTTTTTCTTTTTTGTGTGCGTCAATGCTCCTACGTTGCCCAGAACCCGCATTTCCGCATGCTCCCGCACCGCGCAGGTGTTGATCACAATCACATCTGCCTCTGCCTCTTCTTCCGTAAAGGCATACCCCATCTCCTCCAGCAGACCGCGAATCTGTTCGGAATCCGCCTCATTCTGCTGACAGCCATAAGTATCTACCATTGCCAGGGGCTGTGTCGGGCGATCCATACTGAATGATCTTACCCGAGCGCAGTATTCTCTCTGTTCCTCCAGCTCCTCTGCAGGAACCATGATATTCTTTCGCTCCAAGAAAATATCCTCCAAACCGGCTGCAGCCTCTGTGAAAAGGGCACAATACCGCAATTATCCATGATAGATCAGTATACCATCTTTCCCTTCTGGGTACAAGGATTTTCCTATGAAAGAAAAAGCGTTTTGTGTCCTTTGCACCTTGCACCGGACAACTGGAAATGCTATCTTAAATGCAATACATATACTGCTTTTATAAGCCAGATCATACGATACGAAAGGAAGGGATCTGCGTGCTATCCTGTGATTTTCTGAAAGCGACGGACATCGCCATTCCGGCCGCGCAAATTTCCGGCGGATTATGCCCCGTAGAGCAGGTACCTGAGCGAAATGATGAGGTCGTCAAGCTGCGCACCTCCTGCCGCGCCTGCATCTCCAACTGCGGCGTTATCGTTACGGTGAAAAACGGTCGGGTCATCAAGCTGGAAGGCGACCCGGAAAATCGGATGAGTCAGGGACGTATGTGCGCCAAAGGGCTCTCCGGCATCCAGGCGCTCTACAACCCCAACCGCAACAAGTATCCCTTAATCCGGGTTGGTAAGCGGGGCGAAAACAAGTGGAAGCGCATCAGCTGGGAGGAGGCCATCGACATCATTGCCCGCAAACTGATGGACATCCGGGCGCAGTACGGTGCAGAGAGCGTTATGTGCTCCACCGGCGGCGGCGGCAACCCTCAGTTCACCAGCACTGCCCGCTTCTGCAACATTTTCGGTACTCCAAACTGGTTTGAACCGGGCTGTTCCCAATGCTATCTGCCCCGACAGGTGGCCTATAATCTCATGTACGGCGGCACAGATCCCAGTATTGCCGACTCCAATGCCCATGAAATCTATTTTCCTGACGAGACACCTATGAAATGTCTATGTCTCTGGGGGACCGATCCGTCCTACTCCTGCCCCGGCATGGGCGGCGGTGCGGTAGCGGAGCTGCGTGCCCGGGGCGTGAAAACCGTTGTCATCGACCCCCGCCTGACTCCGGACGCAGCCAAAGCCACGGTGTGGCTGCCCATCCGCCCCGGCACCGATGTGGCGCTCCAACTGTGCTGGGTGCGTTACATTCTGGAGCACAAGCTCTACAATAGGGAATTTGTCATGAAGTGGACAAATCTGCCCTATCTGGTGAATACGCAGACCGGCGAGTGCTGGCGAGCAGCCAAGAGCAATCAGAAAGGTGTGCCCGACACATTCATGGTGTGGGATCGGAAGACAGATCGGCCTCAGCCACTGCCTTACCCGTGGGATGATGCCCTTGACCCTGTGCTGGAGGGTCACTGGGAAGTGGACGGTGTTGTCTACAAAACCGGCTATCAGCTGTTGAAGGAACGCAGCGCCCCCTACACACTGGAGGAGACTGCCCGGATTTGCTGGCTGATGCCGGAGAAAATTGAGGAAGCCATCCGCACCTTCTGTGAAAACACTCCCGGTGGCCTGTGTATCGGTGTGGCCACCGATCAGAGTCCTAATTCCGTGCAGGCGGCCATGGGCGCGGCGGTCATTGATCTACTGATGGGCAACGTGGAACAGCCCGGCTCCTTGCTTCAGCGCTTCGGCACCCAGCGCCATGTATTTTATCCCGGCTTCCCCATTGGCTTCTGCGACCGCAAACTGCCCTATGAGCAGTTGGAAAAGCGACTGGGCGGCAACGAATACAAGGGTTTGCACATGTGGCACGCTGCCCATGCTCCCTCCTGTCTTCAGGCGCTCAAAACCGGTAAACCTTATCCCATCAAAGCATGGATTGACCGCTCCGGCAACAAACTGGCCGTGCTGGCCAATGGCAAAGAATGGGTTGACGCCATGGACAATTTGGATCTGATTGTCCATATGTATATGTACCCCACTTCCTTTTCCGCCTACGCAGACATTCTTCTGCCCACTACAGAATGGCTGGAAACCAACTACACCATTCCGGTGTGCAACACGCTGATCTGCCGTCAAGCGGCGACCCACCTCTATGAAACCATGGACGAAAGCCTCATCTGGTCCAAACTCACCAAACGATTGGGCGAACTGGGACATGAAAACTGCGTCAAGGCCTTTGACCCAGAGTTTATGGGGCTCGACCTGCCCTATTGGGATACCATGGAGGAGCTGCTGAACCGTCAGACCGCCTGCGTCGGCATGACCTGGGAGGAATTCAAAAAGGCAGGCATGGTAGAGACAATGCCTCTGGACGTATGGAAACACTATTACGTCTATCTCGATCCCGACAAAAAAACCGGCCTGCCTAAGGGCTTCCGCACCGGCTCAAAGAAATGTGAAATCTACGGTGAGGGCTTCATCAAACTTTCCCGCACCGGCATGCCATACAGTGGTGCAAAACTGCCGCCATCCAGCAAGGACTACGATCCCCTGCCCTACTATATGGAGCCCAGTGAAAGTCCCCTGCGGAATGACGAGATAAGCCGCGAATATCCGCTGGTTATGACCAACGGCCGCCTGCCCTATTTCCACCACAGTACGCTGCGGAATGTGCCGTGGCTGAGGGAAATGTATCCCGCTCCGGAGGTGTGGGTCAATCCCGAGGATGCAGGAATTTATGGTGTGGCAGACGGCGACTGGATCTGGATCGAATCCCAACGCGGCAGAATTCGCGGCATCGCCAACCTGACACAAGGCATTTGCCGGAGAGTGGTGTATATGGAGCGCTACTGGAACCCCGAGACACTGGACACTCCCACCCACGGTTGGCAGGAGATGAATGTCAATATGCTCTCCAAATCCGACGCGCCCTACAACGACATCGTAGGCACCTACACCCTTCGAGGCTATCAGGTGCGCATCTGCAAAGCAGAGGAAGGCGCCCCCGAAGGCGTATGGCTTAAACCGCAGGACTTCAAGCCATGGTTGCCGGAATACTCCGAACCGACGCCAGAGCTTTGACTGGAAGGGACGATAAGACAACATGAAAAAGATAACGTTTGTGATCGATCTTGACCGCTGCATCGGCTGCCACGGCTGTCAGATTTCCTGCAAGATGGAAAACAGTGTAGGGCTGGGAGCCTGCCGCAACGAGGTAAAAGACATCGGTCCTACCGGCACCTATCCCGACATTCAGCTCTACTTTCTGCCTGCTATGTGCCAACACTGCAGCAATCCCAGTTGCGTTGCGGTCTGTCCCACCGGCGCATGTCATCTGGAACCCGAAGACGGCGTGGTACACATCGATCGGGACGTCTGCATCGGCTGCCGCAGCTGTGAGGCCGCCTGTCCCTATCAGGTAAACACCTTCAATCAAGAGCTGCGGGTCATGGACAAGTGCAATATCTGCGCTCAGCTTCGGGCAATCGGTGAAACGCCCGCCTGTGTGCGCAACTGTCCCGGCCGCGCTCTCCATGTGGGCGACATCAACGATCCCGATGACAAAGTCTCCAGGTTGCTGCAGGACACACCCCCTGAATATATCCACACCCTGCAGGACTTTGGCAACAGACCCAGCGTACGCTATATTCTGCGCAATGCCAAGTGGCAGGACGTCCTGCCGCAGGACTGCAGCACCGCAAAAAGGGGGCGCATTTAAATGACGGCAACTACACAAACCGAGGTGCTGAACGCCGCACGGGCAAATTATTACCGTTTTCTTCGTCGATTTTATTTTCAGGAAGCAGACGCTCCTCTTTTGGCTCAGTTGAAGCAGATGCACATCCCTGCCGACTGTCCTCAACCTCAAATGGCCATGGGCTATGAAAAATTACGCAAATTTCTCGCTCTATATGATACAACAGACATTCTGAACGAACTGGCCGCTGACTTTTCCAGAGTTTTTCTGGCTTCCGGCGAATATCAGGGCAAGGGTGCCTTCCCTTATGAGTCCGTCTATACTAGCCGTCAGGGATTGGTATATCAAAAAGCATGGGAGCAGGTACGCGGCATTTATGACACAGCCAAACTGATGCTGACCGGCGTTCCAAGCGAAATTACAGAGGATCATATCGCCACAGAGCTGGAATACATGGCTCTTCTGGCTGAGCCGGGAACTGGCACACCTGCGCAACAGCTGGATTTCCTGAAGCATCATCTGCTGAACTGGGTACCGAAACTGTGCTCGGACATAAAAAAATACGCTCGCACAGACTTCTACAAAGCAGTTGCGCTGCTGACAGAGGGCTTCCTTGTTATGGACGCCGAGCTGCTGGAAGAGCGCAGTCAAAGCAATATCGGCAGCTTTCAGCTTACCCGCGTCCAATTAAATGCGGTATTGGCTGAGCTCTCCGGAGACTATCGAATTTTTGCTCCCAAACGCACCGGTAAGTACGGCCCCGGCGGGCAGGAAATCATCCGCTATGGCGAGATCAACACGGTGGAGGAAATTGTCTATGACCGTCCCTCGGATTTCAGCGCCAAAGAGGCCTATGATCCGGTCATCCAGACCATGTTCTATTTCACCGGAAACGAAAGCCGCCAGAGCACACTGCCTGATGCGCGCGGCATTCTGGTATTGGCTCATCCCTGCGACTGCAATGCTATCCGGCGGCTGGACAACATCTTCCTGCGCAACGGCGGTCAGCCCGATCTGTTCTACGCCCGACTGAGGGAGAAGGTCAAGTTTGGATTGTTGGAATGTACCCGGAGCTGGGATAACTGCTTCTGTGTCTCCATGGGTTCCAACGTTGCGGAAGATTACAGCATCGCCCTGCGGCTGACAGAAGAAACCTGCCTTGTGCAGGTAAAGGATGCCGATTTCGCTCCCCGTTTTGCCGGTCTGAGTGAAGTCAACTTTGAGCCGCAGTTTGTGCGGGAGAACCACCGCAAAGCCCGCCTGCCCATCATTGAATCCATAGAGGATGTCAAACTGGCTTCCGCTCTCCCGTTCTGGGCAGAATACGATGAGCAGTGTCTCCGCTGCGGCGGCTGCAATACCGTCTGCCCCACCTGTTCCTGCTTTGACACCGTGGACGTCATCTACGATGAAACCAGTCTGGATGGCGAACGGCGGCGGGTGTGGTCCAGCTGCATGCTGGATTCCTTCACCGAAACCGCCGGCGGCGGCCGGGCCCGAAGCACTGCCGGGGCTAACATGCGTTTCAAAACTCTGCACAAAATATACGATTATAAAAAACGCTTCCATGCAGATGAGAATATGTGCGTCGGCTGCGGTCGGTGCATTGCCCGCTGCCCCCGCAAGATCGATTTTCTCGACACCATCAACCGCCTTCACGATGAACTGGATGCCGCCCGAGAGGAGGACTGACCATGGAAAACATTATGCTTCCGAAACCCTACAGCGTGCTGCGTGTGCAAAGGGAAACCAAAGCGGAGTACACCTTTCAGGTAGCCTATAACGGCACCACCCGCCACGGTCAATTCTTCATGCTGTCCATCCCAAAGATCGGCGAAGCCCCCATTTCCGTCAGCGGACAGGGCGCTGATTATGTGGAATTCACCATCCGTAAGGTGGGCCGACTCACGGACGGCATCTTCGGTCTGAACGCCGGAGATACGTTATTTATGCGCGGTCCCTATGGCAACGGATTTTCGGTAGAACAGTTCGAGGGCAAGGATCTGGTGGTAATCTGCGGCGGAACCGGCATAGCACCGGTACGCACTACCCTGAACCACTTCTATGCTCATCCTGAGGTATGCAGGAATGTCTACCTCATTGCAGGCTTCAAGGACTCTGATTCCGTACTGTTCACTGAGGAATTGACAAAATTTGCGTCGTCCTTCCACACCATCTACTGTCTGGATCAAACGGAAGCTCCCGGTTTCCGCAAAGGCCTTGTGACCGACTACATCAGGGAAGTGCCCTTCGGCAGCTTTGAGGACTGCAATGTAGTCATTGTGGGACCGCCTGCCATGATGCACTTTTCCGCATTGGAGTGTATAAAGCAAGGTGCCCCCGCCGAAAAGATCTGGGTGTCCTTTGAACGCAAGATGTCCTGCGCTGTGGGCAAATGCGGCCACTGCAAAATCAATGAAACCTATGTCTGTCTGGAAGGCCCTGTTTTCAACTACACCAAGGCTCGGGATCTACTGGACTGAGCTGCCCCAGAACATCAATTTTCATTCCGATTGTACTGTTTTCTTGCAAAAAAGGCGTGCTCAAAAGCACGCCTTTCCATTTTAGTGATTTAGTCTTTCAGTAGAAAACCTGCCTCATCCAACTGTCGACACACCCTCTGATATGCTTCCTCGCTGGGGCAGCGCAACCGATGCAGGTGAATTCCTCCTGTCAGATCGCTCAAGGGCTTTGCGCTTCCGGAACGGGTCCGGTTCAAAAACTGCTCCACATCATACCGGGAGGATAACTGCAATTGTCCCACCAATTGCCCATATATCGGATGCTCTACCACCACATCCACCACCGTGCAGCCATTATCCACACAGATCAAAAGCTCATGCTCCATTTCGCCGTCCGGATGCTGCACCGCAACTGTATGCAGCACACCGCCGCCAATCTGATCGCGAATGTAACCTCGCGGCGTGGCAGAAATCGGCTGTCCTCCTGCGCGAAGCAGAGCGATGTCTCCCACAATAATCTGGCGGCTAACTCCAAATTCCCGTGCCAGAGCCGTTGCACTGACCGGACCGTCCGCTCCCTTTAAGCGATCCGAAATAGCTTCTCTCCGCTGCGCTGCATTCATGGTAATCCACTCCTTTGTATAGCTGTCTATCGTGTCAGTATAACACTTGTCAAGACAGTTGGCAAGATTCTTTCCTCTGAAAACCCCATCCATTACCTTGCAAGCCCCTGTTCGCTATGATAAAATGGAAAAAGATTATGTTTGCATAATAGAAAGGAATTAAAAACATGGAAATCAACGGTGTTGAAGTTGATGAAAATATTCGTTATGATTCGCTCGGTCTGTCCCCTGAACTGATGCGGGCTTTGGGCGATAAAGGTTATACTACGGCCACACCGGTGCAGGGCGGCAGCATCCCCAGTCTTCTGGAATGGAAGGATGTCATTGCCAAAGCCCCCACCGGAACCGGAAAGACCTTTGCTTTCGGCATTCCGATGGTGGAGCACATTGATCCGGAAATCAGTGCGGTACAGGCACTGGTGCTGGCTCCTACCCGTGAACTGGCTCTTCAGATCGTAGATGAAATGCGTATTTTGTGCACTTACAAGGAAGGGGTCCGCTGCATCTGTCTCTACGGCGGACAGCCGATTGAAAAGCAAATTACCCAGCTGAAGAAAAAGCCGCAAATTATCGTGGCAACACCGGGGCGGCTGATGGACCACATCAAACGCCATACCGTCAAGCTGAACACCGTACAGACAGTCACACTGGATGAGGCTGACCGCATGCTGGATATGGGCTTCATCGAAGAAGTGACCCGTATTTTAGACATGATGCCGCAGCGCCGCAACCTGGGGCTGTTTTCCGCAACCATCTCCCGGGAAGTCATGGATATTTCCTGGGTCTATCAGCGTGACCCGGTAGAAATCACCGTTCGTCCTGTGGAAAACAATCGGCCGGACATCCAGCAATATCGCATCGAGCTGGACAACCGCGAGCAAAAGCTGCCCACTATGGTTGCACTGATTAAAAATGGTGGCTATGAACGGGCAATTGCTTTTTGCAATACCAAAAATATGACGGATCGTCTGGCTGCCATGTTGAAAATGCACGGCATCTCCTGCGCCCCGATTCACGGAGATATCCCTCAGAAAAACCGTGAGAAAACCCTCAAACTCTTCCGCAACGGAGAACTGCGCGTTCTGGTAGCCACCGATGTTGCCGCCCGCGGACTGGACATCGACGATGTGGATGCCGTATTCAACTATGATGTGCCGGATGAGCAGGAATACTATGTGCACCGCATCGGCCGCACCGGCCGCGCCAAGCGCCACGGCGTTGCATACACTTTTGTCGCCTCTGTCACAGATCAGATTAAAATGGATGAAATCTCCAACAATCAAAAAATGGATCTGCAGGTGTTGAAATACGACAAAGACGGGTGTCTGATTTTGCTGAAGACAGAATGAGTCCTCTTCCGTTCCTTTATTGAACAGCTTGGAAAGGAGTCTCATCTGCAATGGATTCAAATTACACGCCCCGCCGCAGCCAGGAACACCCCCCGCAGAAAAAGCGCGGCGGCCGAACGAAATTTCTTGCCTTCCTGATCCCCGTCGTCATTTTGGCCGCCGCGGCCGTCGCTTTTCCTCATGTACTGCCATTGCTGCAGTCGCATCCCGACACTGGTGCATCCGCTTCCAGTGCGGTCATTTCTTCCGTGAATACGTCCGACATTTCCTCACCCGACACCCCAAACGCTTCTCAACCGGACACTTCCGATGCATCTGCCTCTGAACCCGATTCATCCGATGCCGCCGGATCCAGTGCTTCTGCTCAGGATCAGGATCAGGTCAGTTCCTATGTAGTAGACGGAGTCGACCTGGCAATTCTCGTAAACAGCACCCACCCGCTCCCGGATGGCTACGATATCCCTCTGACCGAGCTGGACAACAGGCAGAGGGTTGCCACGGTAATGATGGCGGATTTACAGCAAATGCTGACAGATGCCAAAGCCGATGGCATTTATGCCATTGTAGCCTCCGGTTTCCGCACGGCTAAAAAGCAGCAGAGTCTGATGGACGAAAAAGTACAATCCTTTGTTGACAAGGGAATGTCTCAAAGTGACGCAGAGACAGAAGCTCTGAAATGGGTGAATGCCGTTGGCTGCAGCGAACATCAAAGCGGTCTGGCTGTAGACATCAATGCCGACGGAATTCATTCTGCAGGCTATCAGGTTTACCCATGGCTGGCGGAAAATGCGTGGAAATACGGGTTCATTCTTCGCTATCCAGAGGGAAAAACCGATATTACCAGCACCGATTATGAGGCCTGGCACTATCGCTATGTAGGCAGAGAGCTTGCCGCTGACATCTATCAGCAAGGCGTATGTCTGGAAGAGTACCTGAATCAATAAAAAACAACGCCCCTGCTTCCGTTACGGAAGCAGGGGCGCACTGTTTGTCGCTTATTTATACTTGTAGAAGCCTTCGCCGGCGTTGATGCCGGTCTTGCCCTTGTCAATATACTCTTCCTTCAGCAGCTTTGCAATGCGGCCGTGGAGAGAGGTCGGATCCTGCGCATCCGGATAGTTGCAGGCAATGTTATACGCCGTGGTAATACCGACAACGTCCAGAATACGGAACGGTCCCATCGGTGCTCCGGTGGCCAACATCCAGGTTTTGTCAATTGTTTCAACGTCGGAAATATCATTCACCAGAAGATATTCTGCCGCACTCAGGAAAGGAACCAGCAGGGTATTCAAAATATAACCCGGCTGTTCCTTCTTCAGCTTCAGCGGAATCATACCGATCTGAACTGCGAACTCGACCACCTGATCATAGGCTGCCTGGTCTGTTCCTGCATGGCCCATAACTTCAGCGGTATTACCTCTCCAAATGCTGTTGGCAAAATGCAGTGCCAGGAACTTTTCCGGACGACCGGTAGACTCCGCCAGAACACTGGGCAGCAGGGTGCTGGAGTTGGTTGCAATGATGGTTTTCTCCGGCAAAAGATCCCGCATCTTCTGATAGAACTCAATTTTTGCTTCTGGATTTTCTGCCAGTGCCTCAATGACCAGGTCTGCATCCTTGACCGCCTCTGCAAGATCGGTGCAATACTCCAGTTCATTATAAGCCCGGTCGGCATTGGCCAGCAGCTGATCAAAATCCACCTTGGACAAATCCGTCTCATTGAACACAAGACCGCGGCTCACCGGACCACCGTTCTGCTTTGCTGCGGTCAGCTCTGCCTGATAAATGCCGTGCAGCCGCTCCACCTTCGGCTTGGTTCGCTCAATGGAGGCCTCACTGCGCAGGTAGATCGTGGTGTGGAATCCGGCATAAGCCGTCTGATATGCAATCTGGCTGCCCAGCACGCCGCCGCCTACCAGAACAACATTCTGAAATTTCATCGTAATCGCTCCTTTACTGTAATCCTATCTGGAATGTCCCGATTATAGCAAAGCAGGAAAGATTGTCTCTAGTAACGATCACACAAGAATATGTATAATATTCGTCCGCAGAAACTAGACATTTTTCAAAAAGTGACATAAAACGCCAAAATGTCACCCTTCAATCGAAGAAATCCGGTTGCTCGCACGTGCCGCAGCAACAAACCACAATTGTGCATCTGATCCCCACTATCACACCAGTCGGAACACTTCAATCAGCAACAGCCAGGCAAGACCGTAGTAAGTCACAACGGCAACCAGATCGTTCACTGTTGTAATCAGCGGTCCGGAAGCTACAGCAGGATCCACTTTGATTGCTTTGAAAAAAATAGGGATTACAGTGCCGGTAATGCTGGAAAGGAGCATCGATAGCACCAGTGCCAGTCCGATGCAGGCTGAAATTGCAAAGGAAAGCGACACAACCTGCCCCTTCAGCAGCCAAAGGTACAGTCCAATCAGCGCAAATGATGCCACGCCGAGAATCAAGCCATTTGCAAGGCCCACCTTCGACTCTTTCCAAACCAATTTCGCCTTCTGGTGCCCTTCCAGACTGCTGTCCATCAACACGCGGATAGTAACTGCCAGCGACTGGGTTCCCACATTGCCTGCCATATCCAAAACCAGAGACTGGAAACAGACAATCAAGGTAATCTGCGCCACAACCGCCTCAAAAAGACCAACCACACTGGACACTACAAGCCCCAATCCCAACAGAACCATCAGCCACGGCAAACGCTTGCGAATGCTCTGTCCTAACGGTTCTTTCAGATCCTCTTCCGATGCCAGACCAGCCAGCTTCGCATAGTCATCGCTCAATTCATCGTCCACGACCTGCACAAAGTCCTGCGCCGTGATCACGCCCAGCAGCCGATTGTCCTGATCCAGCACCGGAATGGAATCTTCCGAATAATCCTGAATTCTGGGAATGCAATCCTCAATTCGTTCCTGCGCATAGAGATAAGGATAGGACGTGGTGATGATACTTTCCAGCGAGGTTCCCTCTCTGGCGATGATCAGGTCCTGCAAATCGATTGCACCGTAAAATGTGCCGTCTTGTGCGGAAACGTAGATGGTGGAAATGTTGTCATTGTCTGCCGCTTGTTCAATCAGACTGTGCATTGCTTCCTTCACGGACAGATCCGCCGGTATGGCGATAAAATTTGTCGTCATAACGCTGCCGATTTCATCCTCGGAATACGCCCACAGACGCGACAGCTCCTGCCGTTTCTCCTCGTCCATCAGCTCAACAATGGTGTTCTTTTCGTCGCTGTTCAGCAGCTTGAGATAATCCACCGCCAGATCCGCGTCCATTTTTCCAAGCACATCTACTCGCTTGCGCAAGCTCAATTCGCCCAGGAAATGATCCTCCGCATCCACATAGGGCAGCACTTCCGCCAGTGTGTCGACATTCAGCATCTGAAACACCTGTTTCCGCTCCTGCGGGGTCAACTGCTCCAGTGCCGCTGCAATATCATTTTCATGATAACCGGAAAGCTGCTGCTGAAATGCCTTTGGAGTCGTGTTGCTGCGCAAAATGTTCCGCAGCTCCTGAGAGTAGTCCGGATGAAGCATCTGCTCCTGATTGATCATACGATTGTTTTCCATGTTCAGACCTCCTTCTGTTGATTCGAGAAAGAACTGCTGCAGCAGTGATTGCCTGAACAAAGGCGGGCAAAAAGAAAGCCATTGCACGGTTTTCCGGCAATGGCGCAGCAAAAAGGGCAGAGATCACCGCGACAAAGCCGCACCTGTGCTCTGCATACACCATTTGCCTCGCCTTCGCCCATTGCTACTGTTGCCGTCCATGATCTCACCTCTCCTTTTTGTTATTTTCCGTCCCCTATTCTCTACCCATCACCGAAAAAAGTCAATTGTCTAAATTAAGCAAAAATAATTGTCGGGAGCATCTTTCTCCGTGACACTCCCGACAAACATTCGTTATTGTTTTTCTTTCCAACCGCGGTAAATATACAGCAGTCCTTCCAGGATCAGCTCATTGTCCACCACATCGATTAAATCAGTGTGACTACTCACCAGGTGCGCCAGACCGCCGGTGGCAACCACCTTGATCTGGTCGTCCGGCTCTGCCATCTCTTTGCGGGAATGACGGATCAGATACTCCATACTGCCCACATAGCCGCCGACGACACCGGTTTGAATCTGCGTAATCGTGTCGTAACCCAAGGTAACCTCCGGCATGCTCAGTTCCACATGAGGCAACATAGCGGCATTTTGCGCCAGGGCGTCCATGCTGACACGAATTCCGGGGCAAATGCACCCACCCACATACATGCCGTCCGTATCGACCGCATCCACTGTCGTCGCCGTTCCAAAATCCAACACAATCAGCGGCGCTCCGTACTTCTCCATCGCACCGATACAGGCCACACTGCGATCCGCACCATGATCCCGCGTTGTAGCCGCATTGCGGTATTTCAGTGCAGGAAAGACATCCTCGTTGACTACCAGCGGTTTTTTCCCGATGTATTTTACCATAGCACTTTTCAGCGAATACATAATGCCCGGAACAACAGAGGCAATGATAACATCCTCCACATCCTCCAGCGCAAATCCAAAGCGATGGAAATATTCACACACCGTAAGGCCGATCTCATCTGAGGTCTGGTTGCTTCGGGTCATCAATCGAAACGTACCGACCAGCTCGTCGCCCTGAAAGAGCCCAAACTCAATATTTGTATTTCCAACATCAATTGTGAACAACATGCCAGCGTTCCTCCTGTGCCTTCTCTCAAGGCGCTGTTTTGATCGCGCAGACCGCCGTCTCGCTGCTGCAATCAATTGTAATCAATCCATACGTCTTGCTGTACCGAATGCTGCCGGGATTCAGCAGCTGCAGGGAACCATATTGGTCATATAGAGGAATGTGGGTGTGCCCGCAAAGCAGCACATCCGCTCCTTCCGCCTTCGCATGGCTGACCGCTGTGGAATAGCCGCTCTTCACACCATAGGTGTGCCCGTGACAAAGCAAAAACGTAACACCGCCCAAAGAAATCTTTTTCTCCTGATTCTCCGGTGGCATACTCGACAAGCTCCAATCGCAATTCCCCGGTACTCCGAAAACCGGAATTGGAAATGCACAGTCCAGTTCGTCTGCATCCCGCCAGCAGTCTCCTAAATGAAAAATCGCATCGGGCCATTCTTCCGCAACAACCCGCTCCATGCGTCCCAGTTCTCCGTGAGAGTCAGAAAAAACCAGAATCCTTATTTGTGACTTCATCTGCGTCGCACCATCCTCCCCGCATTACAACTGCAGGAAGCCGATTTTCTTATAGACTTTGCGCAGGGTCTTATTGGCCACATAGCTTGCCTTCTCCGCACCGGCTTTATAAACACCCATCAGATAGGCTTTGTCGGCAATCAGACGGGTAGCCTCTTCCCGAATGGGGCGCAGTGTTTCCACTACGGCCTCTCCGACCACCGGCTTGAACGCTCCGTAACCCTTGCCCTCAAACTCCTGTTGAATTTCCTCGCGGGTCTTGCCTGTGCAGGCAGAATAAATATTGATCAGATTTGACACGCCGGGCTTTTCCGCCACATCGAAACGAACGCAGTTTTCCGTGTCGCTGTCCGTAACCGCGCGCTTAAACTTGCGCATAATATCCTCCGGTTTTTCCATCAGGAATACGCAGCCTTCCGGAATGGACTTGCTCATTTTTGCGTCCGGAGCATTCAGGCTCATCACCCGTGCACCCTCCTTCGGAATGAAGGGTTCCGGAATTTTAAACACATCGCCGTAAATTCCATTAAATCGACGGGCAATATCCCGCGTCAGCTCGCAGTGCTGCTTCTGATCCTCTCCCACCGGAACATAGTCCGGCTGATAGAGGAGAATATCCGCTGCCATAAGGGAAGGATAGGTGAACAGACCGGCATTGATGTTATCCGCATTCTTTGCGCTCTTGTCCTTAAACTGAGTCATGCGGTTCAATTCTCCAAACATGGTGTAGCAATCCAGTACCCATCCCAGCTGAGCATGGGCCGGAACATGACTCTGCACAAACATTGTATTCTTTTCCGGGTCAAGGCCGCAGGCAATGTAGATTGCCAACTGCTCCAGCGTTCTGCGACGCAGGTCTGCAGGCGTTTGACGGACGGTAATGGTATGCATGTCCGCCATAAAATAATAGCAGTCAAACTGTTCCGCCCGATCCGCCCATGTCTTTATGGCCCCCAGATAATTGCCTAAGTGCAAATCACCACTGGGCTGAATACCGGAGAGCATCACCTTTTTCTGCTGCGTTGTTTCTTCCATGGTCAAACCTCGCCTTTCCTGATCAGTAAAGCCCGAAAATTCGGGCATAATCGTCTATAATATTTCCACTTATGATATCACAACCGCCGCATAAGTGCAAACGTTTTCCCTTATATAGACCAAGGAAAAACCGCCGCACTGCATCTCCTGCAGCGCAGCGGTTAAATACGAATTTCAGTACAGCGGCAGAGACCCGGTCAGTGCGTCTGCCCGCTCCGCCTCCAACGGTTCAAAAGCCAGAGCCGTGTAAGTAGGCTCACCGTGGAATTCCGTCATGCCGGCATCCAAAATAAGCGCCGTGGTAATTCCTGCTGTTCTTGCCTGCTCATCCAACTCTCTTAGAGCCTCTTCCGAATCCACATAGACGCAGATTTTTGCCATTCCATAGCGGAACCAATCCGTCAGCGGACTGCTGTCCTCCTCAGAGGTCTCCAGATACGCATATCCCTCCGGGCTGACCCGCAGCTGATCCGTTCGGTTTTCTTTTACAATTGCTTTCAGCACCGCTTCCACCGACGCATGGCTGGCCTGGGCGGCAATCTTGCCTTTGCGCATTTTCAGGTCGCGGCGTATGATAAGCATTTGTTTGGATCGATAACTCATATCATTGCACCAGCTTTGGAATAAGAATCTGCGGATTCATCCCCGTCTCAATAACAAAACTTTTTTCTGCTGCATAGGTCACCGGAAGATCCCCCTGCAGAAATTCATCCACTGTGTCGATCATATCAAACCCAATGTTGTTCGACCGGTAATGCATGGGAACAATCACCGTTGGCTCCAACTGTGCCGCAATCTGGCGCGCTTCACGGCCGCTCACCGTGCAGAATCCTCCCACCGGAACCATCAGCAGATCCGGTTTACCGATTTTCTCCACCTGCTCCGGCGTAAGCACACAGCCCTGATCCCCCAGATGCACCAAACGGAGTCCGTCTCCCTCGATGACTGAAATCGTGTTGTCTTGCCAATTCCCGGCACCGCCCCGGTCATGGGTCCCGGCGACCTCCCGCAGCGTAAACGGCAGCGGCTTTCCGCTGGTAAGAACGCAGTCAGTTCCGTTATGGTCACTGTGGCTGTGGCTGGCATGCACTGCATCAGCGTTCAAATCCGGCAGACGCAGTCCCGGAACGGATCCTGTTGTGTAAGGATCTAAAACAACGCTGCCGCCTGCCAACTCAATCAAAAAGCAGGAATGGCCATACCATGTAATACGAGCTTGACTCAAAGAGACTCTCCTCCTAATATGTTCAGGCATAAAAATACCGGCCCTGCATACCGCAAGGCCGGAGCATTGCGAGAAAAACGAGGACTCTGGTGCGCGGCTGACTTTGTAATCTGACCTTAAGGCCAGATGCTTCTGACCTTAGCTCAAATACCGGAAACTTTCTGAATATGAACAATTCACAAAGATTTTTCTTAAATTCCTTTCTATAATAGCATATTCTGATTTGAATTCAAGTTTTTCCAACGTTCCTTTGTTTTTTCTCCATCTAGCCATATTCTGGTCTGATGATTCTTTTTCAAATTGGTGATTTTTATCTATGCGAAATCCGGTTATTCTATTGACAACCCAATCAGGAGGAATTTTATATGAAATCAATTCGAATTCAACGGCTTTGCCAAACTGCGGTTCTCGCCGCCATCATCTATGTCTTCACCGCTTATCTCCATGTGCCAAGCTTTAACGGCTACACCCACGTGGGCGACGGCTTTCTCTATCTGGCCGCCTCGATTCTGCCCACCGGATATGCTGCCGCCGCCGGTGCAATCGGCGCCGGTCTGGCCGATATTCTCAGCGGTTACTCCATGTGGGCCCCTGCAACCCTGATCATCAAGGCCTTAACTGCCTGCTTCTTCACATGGAAAGCCCCCACCTTTCTCTGCAAGCGAAACTATCTGGCCATCCTGCCTTCTTTTCTTCTCTGTGCCGGCGGCTACTACCTCTACGAAAGCGTCATCACCGGAAACTTCATTACTCCGGCTGCCGGTATCACCGGCTATGTCACTCAGGTAGTGCTCAGCAGCGTCGTCTACATTTTGTTGGGCAAGGCGCTGGACCATGCCGGAGTGAAACAGCGTCTTGTTTCTCAACCGCAATTGGGGTAAAATAGAAGAAAATAAGAACAGCTTCTTTTTGCTTCTGCCTGCATGCAGGCAGAAGCATGAAGTGTTTTGGAGGTTTTTTTATGACCATTACCTATCCCGTAAAGCATGGCATTTATGTCAACATGACAAATCGCTGTCCCTGTGCCTGTACCTTCTGCCTGCGGCAAAATGGCCCCGGCGTATATGGCTCCGACCCGCTGTGGCTGGAGCGGGAACCTACGGTACAGGAAGTCTGCGACAGCATTGACGGATGGGATCTCAGTCAATACGAAGAGATTGTCTTCTGCGGTTATGGCGAACCCACCGAGCGCCTGCCCGATCTGTTGGAGGTCGCCCGCTATATTAAGTCCAAATCTTCCATCTCCCTGCGCATTAACACCAACGGTCTGGCAGATTTGATCTGGCAGAAGGAGACCGCACCGATGCTGGCAGGACTGATTGACTCGGTTTCCGTCAGCTTAAACGCCATGGATGCGGAGGAGTATCTGCGCCTGACCCGGAGCAAATTCGGCATTGGCTCCTATGATGCCATGCTTCGCTTCACAAAGGACTGTACCCGCTATGTACCCAATGTGATGATGACGGTAGTAGGCGAGCCGATTACGACCCCGGAAGAACAGGAAACCTGCCGCAAGATTTGTGAAAGCGTGGGTGCCAAGCTTCGCGTCCGACCCTACGAAAGCTAATTTCATTTCCCTTCCGCGCAAAAACGGCGCTGCATCAAAAAGCCGATGCTGCGCCGTTTTCGTTCCTTCAGTCGTCTTTCAGCTCCCGCCCCACATGCGGGTCAAGGAAATGGCTGCGGGCATAGTCCCAGATTTCCTGAGAACCCTCTGCCGTATGCTCGTTTCTCGCCAACACCTGATGCAGATGAACGCCGTGTTCCGCCCAGGAACGTCCCTCAGAGGCATCGTTCAGCATCAACGGCTGTATGCAGTCCATGGCCCGGGCAAATTTTGCCTCTGCGGTCTCCCGTGCTTCAAATTCCTCCCAGAGATCCCGCATTTTTCTGCCCTGATCCGCCGGTAAAAGTCCGAAAATGCGGTCTGCTGCCTTGCATTCCCGCTCCCGCTGAGTCGTTTTTCCGCCTTCGTCATAGGCATAGGTATCTCCGGCATCAATCTCCACCAAGTCATGGATCAACAGCATGGAAACCGTTTTCAGCACATCGATTTTCTCGTTGGCATACTCACTGAGCAGCAGCGTCATAATCGCCATGTGCCAGGCATGTTCCGCGTCTCCCTCTTTTCGGTTGGCGGAGGCCAGATAGGTTTGGCGAATAATCTCTTTCTCCTTGTCAATCTCCCGCAAAAAATCAAACTGCTGATCCATTCGACTCATAGATGGTCTCTCCTTTTATTCGTCCAGCACCTGTACTCCTGCACCCAGCACACCGTCGCCAATGTACACGCTCAGTGTTCCGTCAATCTTGCCTTCCCAGATATGCTCACATCCCGGCAGAAGCTCCATCAGCTTCTCCCGCACAAGTTTCACACCCTCCGGTGCGCCCCCCTGAGCCACCGCCAGGTTATACCGCCGATGTCCGCCGCAGGCGGCCTGAACCAACTCCGCCAGCTTATCCGGCACTTTACTGCTTCCCCGCACTTTTGCCGCGCTTTGCAGCTGACCGTCCTCCGCAAAAGACAGAATCGGTTTCAATTTGAGCAATGTACCGGCTGCTGCCGTCACTTTACCGATGCGTCCGCCCTTTTTCAGGTATTCCAACGTGTCAACACTGAAGAAGACTGTACTCCCTGCGATCAGCTGCGGTACACGGTGCTCGACCAGTTCATCCCATTCCATTCCGTTTTGAATGTCCTCCGCCAACTGCAGTAAGGTCATGCTCTGACCCAGAGAACCGCTTTGGCTGTCGAAAATACGCGCGGTCAGCCGGTCGCTGAATTCCTCTGCCATGAGCCGCACTGCGTTAAACGTTCCGGACAGCCCGGAGGACAGCATAACGCCGATCACGCCGTCGTAGCCCTCGTCCGCAATGCGGGCAAAGATATCATGGATGTCCGCCCCCGCAGGAAGCGAGGTTTTCGGCAATTCTCCCTCGTGCAGCCGCCGATACACATCTTCCGGTTGAATATCCACACCATCTGTATATTCTCCATCTGCGCAGGAAATACGCAGCGGTACGGTAAAAATATGCGTCCGTTCCAAATCTTTCTGCAGCAAATCTGCGCAGGAGTCCGTCAACAAAGCGATTTTCTTGGGTGTCATGTAACTGGTTTCCTTCCAAATGATTTCAATAACCTGTCGATTATCTCACATTTGTGAGCAAATCGCAAGACTTATTGTTCGACTCGGCATCGGCAAAATAAAAGACGGCTGTCTTCCGGACAGCCGTCTGACAATATGCAGATAAAATTACAGCACCATAACCAAAACAAGAGACAGCACCATAAAGGCAATCGCAACCCACTTGGTCAGGCGGGCCAACTTTGCATCCCAGCTCTTGGCCTTGTTCTTGCTCAGGAAAGTGTCCATGCCGCCGCCGATTGCACCGGCAATACCGGCACTCTTGCCGGATTGAAGCAAAACAACCAGAATCAGAAAAACAGATGCGATCACTTCGATGACCGTCAAAACCGTTGTCAAAGCACTCATTTCAGAAACTCCTCTTTCTAACGCCCGCAAAAATCGGGTAAAATCTTCAGATACGAAATTTATAGTATCACACCGACCAAGAAAACGCAAGCAAATTTTTAGATTTCTGCCAAATCCGTGTGATCTGTTCGATGTGCCATGGGGCTAGTAGCCTTCTTGTGAACATACATCCGCTCGTCTGCCTCGGAAATGGACGCCCGCAGATCGTCTCCCGAGTGGAATTCCGCCACACCATAGGCGAAGCTGACCGGCACGCCTTCTACCTCACCGCATTGGTGCAGCGCATCTTCCAAGAGCGATTCCATCTCCTCACGACATAGCCGCATTGCAACCACCACAAATTCATCTCCGCCGTGGCGGTACACTCGCATACGCCGCCCTTCTGTTGCGGCCAGGATCGCACCGGACATCTGTTTTAACGCATCATTTCCGGCGCCGTGACCGTATGTATCATTAAAAAATTTCAGTCCGTTCATGTCTACCATGGCAATCGTGCTGTCTTTCCCTTTCCCTCGGCGAATTTTTTTCGTCGTATTGGAAAAAGCAACCTGACTGTGCGTTCCGGTCAGAGGATCGAACGCTACTTTCTCTACGTTCAGTTGCAGGAAGTACAGCATTAAAAATGCAACCGCAATGCTCCAAAGAATGAATCGCAGGTCATATACAACATCCAGCACAATGGCAATGGCAAAGACAATAATCGCACTAGTGATCAGTGCGCCTTCCGCCTGTCGATTGGGTCGATAATGCTGTCCCATAGCGTGGTTGAGAAGCAGCAACAGGTAAAGTCCGCCGACCAGATAGACAAGGAAGAACATTGTTCCAATGTCCACCGTGTTCTCTTTCGTTATCTGAACAACACATCCGTTGAACAGGCTCATAACGTTGACTCCAACTACGATGGCCTCCGGCAGATAGAAATACCATTTCGGATTTTTCTTGTTTCTCTGATGCAGTAGCGCTAATAGCATCGGTGCCATTGGAGCCAGACAGTAATGCACAAAATTAGTCGCCTTGCGCATGGTCAAAATCTGCGCCGACGGAGAAAACTGCGCCAAGGCGCTGTCGATCCAAATCGAACCGATAATAAGCAGTAACAGCACACAGGCGCTGTAAAACAGTCCCTTTTTTCGACCACTTAACAAAGGATTCCGCGCCACCATCACAGCCAGGGAAAAAAGTGTTAAAACAGGGGCAAAGAAAACCTGGATCATATCTTTTATCACAGAGACACCCCTCTCATTTTTACCGCTCAAGTTCCATTTTCTATTTTATGGCTATTTGTATGTAAAAGCAAGTTTAAATTTTCACATTCATCCCCTTAATTTTTTAACCGTTCTACCAAATACACCTTCTCCGATTTATGCCCTGTTTTGTCTTCTGTTTCTTGTCCCACTTGTTAAATAAACATGAATTTTCACTTGAATCAGTTGACTGTATTCAAGTGAAAATATATGCTATGTCATAATTACAAGACACAGCAATCGTTTTTTTGTTCACCACTTGGAAGGAGCTTTTCTTATGAATCTGTCCACGGACATTCTGCACGAATATTTGCAGGCAGGACGCCGCATATCCGGGAAATTCCGGGTTTATTATAATCAATGGAATCTGACCTACCCCCAATCCATTGTTCTGGCCATTCTGGAAGCCGACGGACCGATGCCCATCAGCGCTCTGGCTGAAGCTGCCGGCAGCGCAAACAGCACCATCTCCGGCGTAGTGGATCGTCTGGAAAAAATGGATTTGGTACATCGCATCCGTTCCGATTCCGACCGCCGGGTAATCTACGTTGCCACAACGGAAAAATTCCAAAAAGGTCTGCAGCAACTGCAAAGCAACGCCAACAGTCAGTTCGGCCGCGCATTGGAACGGCTTTCCGCTGACGAGCAGCAAACCATTCTCCACGGCTTACAGTTGCTGAATCAGGCTCTGAACCAGGATGAAGGCTGAGCCGATCTATGGGACAATATCCACACCATCGTTCTTACCGCGCCTACCGCGGCAGCTCGAATTCCCGCCGCCGCCTCTCCAAGGGCGCCAGGCAGCTTTTGGGATTAGCTGCAATTTTAATTCTTGCATTGAGCTGCACGGCAATCTACCTGGGGCGCTATATGGTTTACTCCATTTACGGGGGGCATCTGGAACTTCCGAATCGGACCGATTCCATCTCGCAGGAGCAGGAAGAACCGTTGGATCTTTCCGTCCTGATTCTGGAAGATACCGCCCACAATTCTTTCCAGTCTTCCAAAAAGTAGTTCTCCTTTTTATTTGCGCATAATATGCAAGTCGCGTTGCTCGCTCTTGCAAAATATTTATCTATTTTCGCCATCAAGCCGCCATTCCGGCAAGATGGCGCATTTTTTTGTACTCCATTTTGTTCATTTTTGCGCGCCCCTCTGTTGTGGTCTTTTCATACTTCCGCGCAAAGAATTTCCAGTTTTATCACGATCTCCGTTTTATGATTGCGTCACATTCTTTCATAACAGCAAAGTTTTTTCTCAGGCTTTCCTGTTTGCTTCTCATTTTTTATTTTTCTGAAAGATTTTTTCATCTTTTTTCGCCAATCAATTTTCTTGTTTTTCCTGTCCAATTCGCTTTATACCTATTAAAATACAATTTTGACTTTTCGACAAAAGATTGCAAGTATTTTGCGTCACTCCTTGCATTTTGCTACACACTTTTTTACTTTTGTCTATTGCCTTTTCAAAAGAGATAAGCTAAAATGTGGTCAGTATTTTCCCGTGCGAAGCAATTATAAAAACGCACAAGAAAACACTATACCTATTTAATATAGAGACTACGCCAAAAAGGGTGGTGAACGAATTGTCTTTGGAAGCTATCAAACAGGTTACCGAGGCAGAGCAGGACTGCGCTCAGCGAAAGGCCGGTGCGCTCCAGGCGGCAAAGCAAATGATTGCCGATGCGGAGCGGCAGGGTCAGGCAGAGTTGGAGTCTGCTCGCTCTGAAGCGGAAACCAAAGTTCAGGCGATGATGCGTCAGGCCGAGGAAACCGCTGCCGGACAGGCCGAAGCAGTCCAGAAGGAGACCGAGCGCGCCTGCGCTGATCTCAAGGCCGCTGCACAGCGTCAACTGGATGCCGCCGCAGAACGGATCGTCAGAAAGGTCGTGAATCTCACATGAGCATCGTAAAAATGAAGCGGCTGCGGGTGATCGGCTTTTCCGAACAGAGAGACGATTTACTGCAGCAAATGCTTCACCTCGGGTGCGTTGAGATCACAGAACCGGATGACAAGGTAACGGATCCCGAATGGACTGCCCTTCTGCGGCGGGATACTTCTTCGATCGCATCCCGCAAGACAGAGTGGTCGGCTCTGAACGGTGCACTGGATGCATTAAAGAAATATGCGCCGGCAAAGAAGGGGCTGTTCCAGAAGCGGTATGACATCACCGAGGAAAAGTTTTTCGATGAAACCGCAAAAGCCGCAGCACTGACCTGTGCCCAGTCCATTAACGACTGCACCCGGGAAATTGCACAAATCTTCTCTGCGGAAAACAAACTCAACGCAAGTCTTTCCGGTCTGATTCCATGGGCGAATCTTGACCTGCCGTTGGAGCAGCAGCACACATCCCATGCTGAGCTGGTACTCGGCACCGCACCGATTGCCGCGGAAGACAGCGCCTTGCAAACCGATTTGGCTGCTGCCACCAACCTGGCAGAGCTGACACCGATTTCCGAGGACAAGGATCAGCGCTATTATCTACTGGTAGTCCACAAGGACGCACTGGAGGATGCGCTGACTGCCCTGCGGGCTCATTCCTTCGGCGTGATCCGTTTTAAGGATCTCACCGGAACCCCCAAGCAGAACATCGATCGCATCCGCGGCGAGCTGTCCGCTTTGGAACAACAGCGCAAGGATCAGGAGGCTGCCATAGTGGCATACAAGGATCAGCGGCCTGCTTTGGAGTTGGCTCTGGATCGCGTCAATCAGGAAATCAGTCGAGAGGCTGTGGCAGAACGTTTTCTCACCGATGGACAGATCTTCTTTGCGGAAGGCTGGATTCCCGCCGATCGGGTAGCGGACTTCTCCATCGTGCAAAAACAGTTCACCTGCGCCTGGGACACATCGGATCCGGAAGAAGGCGACAGCGTCCCAACTCAGCTGAAAAACCCGAAGTGGATGGATTGCATCAACATGGTAACGGAGATGTACTCTCTCCCCGCCTATGACGGCATTGATGCCAACCCTCTGTACTTCTTCTGGTATGTGTTCTTCTTCGGCTTTATGTTTGCCGATGTAGCCTATGGTATCATCATTTTCCTCGGCTGCCTTGCAATCATCAAAATGTTCAAGCCGAAAAAGACTTTGGGCCGTATGATGCACCTCGGTCTCTGGCTGGGCGGCAGCACTGCCCTGTGCGGCATATTTGTCGGCGGTTTCTTCGGCAACCTGCTGGAAGTCATCTACGACACTTTCCTGCCAAACGCCACTATGCCCGGCTGGATGGAAACATTCTGCAACGGCATTGTGGTTAACCCCGTCAACGATCCCATGACGGTTCTGATCATCGCCATTGCCATTGGCTGTGTTCACCTGGTTATGGGTCAGTGCATCCACATCTACATGGGCTTCCGGGACGGCCACGGCATCGACGCATTGTTGGACGTAGTCCCCTGGTGGGTTGTATTCGCCGGTATCGCGGTTGCGGCGCTGGCTAAGACTCCGATTCTGCTGATCATCGGCGCACTCAGCCTGATTTGCACACAGGGCCGTCATGAAGGCACTTTTGTCAAAAAACTGTTCGGCGGCATCAAGAGTCTGTACGACATCACCAGTTGGCTGTCCGACGTGCTGAGCTACGCCCGTCTGATGGCGTTGATGCTGGCTACCAGCGTTATCGCGCAGGTGTTCAACACACTGGGTGCCCTGCCAAAGAGCATTATCGTGTTCATTCTGGTGTTCCTGATCGGCCATGTATTCAACATCGGCGTCAACCTCATCGGCACCTATGTCCACGCCGCTCGTCTTCAGTACCTGGAGTACTTCGGTAAGTTTTACAAGGAGGGCGGGATTCCCTTCCGTCCCCTACAATACGACACGAAATATGTCGACATCATCGAGGAGGAAAAATAATTATGGATTTCATGTCTAATGCCGGATTGTACATTGCAGTCATCGGTGCTTCTCTGGCCGTAGGTTTGGCCTGCGCCGGCTCTGGTAAGGGTGTTGGTTGCGTAGGTGAGGCCGCTGCCGGCGTCATCTCCGAAGATCCCAGCAAGTTCTCTTCCTGCCTGATCCTTCAGATTCTGCCCGGTACTCAGGGCCTGTACGGCTTGGTCGTCTGGTTCTACGCTCTGTTCACTCTGGGCGTAATCGGCGGCACTCCCGTCACTCTGACCGTCGCTCAGGGCATCGGTTACTGCGTGGCCTGCCTGCCCATGGGTATCGGCGGCTACATCACTGCAATCGGTCAGGGCCGCTGCGCCGCTGCCGGTGTCAGCCTGGTGGCTAAGCGCCCCGAAGAAATGTCCAAGGGCATTATCATGGCCATCATGGTCGAGTTCTACGCCATCCTCTGCCTGCTGGCTTCCTTCCTGATGCTGCTGTTCATCAAGTGAGTTTTCTTCTCACCTAACTGCAGAAAGGACGACACACTATGCAAGGCATTGAAAACATCACCGGCCGCATTCAGGCCGATGCCCAGGCAGAAATCGACCGCATTCAGGCCGATGCCCAGGCACAGGCCGATAAGATTCGTGCCGGTTACACCGCCCGCGCTCAGCGGGAATCCGCTGACATTCTCGCAAAGGGCGAAAAAAGCGCTCAGGAACGGGGTGCCCGTCTGGTTTCCGCCGCTGAGATGGAGGCCCGCAAAATGACGCTGGCCGCCAAGCAGGAGGTATTGGACGAAGCTTTTGATCTGGCTCTGGATAAGCTGCTTAAGCTTCCAGAGGAGGAGTACATCGCTCTGCTGGCAAAGCTGGCTGCAAACGCCGCCCGCACCGGTCATGAGCAGATTATTCTCAACCAATCCGATCGCACCCGTTTTGGTGTGAAGATCGCCGCTCAGGCGAATGAACTGCTTGCTGCTGCCGGCCGCACCGGCGAGCTGACTTTGGCTCCGCAATCTCAGCCCATACAAGGCGGTCTGCTGCTCAGCGACGGCGCCGTGGATATCAACTGCGCTCTGGAGACGCTGGTACGTCTCTCCCGCACCGAAGTGACCGGCGAGGTGAGCAAGCTCCTGTTCGCGTAACCCACCCGTCGCGTCAAATTGGCCCTGCCCCGCTTGAGGCAGGGAAAGGAGGACGAACCATTGGCGAAAATCAAAGATACAGATTATCTGTTTCTCTCGACCCGGATTCGAGCGCTGGAACGCAATCTGCTCAGCCGGGAACGCATGGAGCGAATGCTGGACGCTGCCTCCGCGGCGGACGCCGCAAAGGTGCTGCAGGAGTGCGGCTATCCTGAAATTGAGGAAGTTACGGTAGACAGCATCAACAAGATGCTTGCCACTGCCCGTGAGCGCACTTATGATGACCTTTATCTCTTCGCTCCCGACCGGAACATCATCGACGTGTTCAAGGTCAAATACGATTATCACAACGCAAAAGTTTTGCTGAAATCCGAGGCACGGGGCATCGATGCAGAATATCTGCTGGTCGACACCGGCCGCGTCCCGCCTCATGAACTGGTGGAGCAGGTCCGCTCTTCCGATTTCCGCGGGCTGCCCGGGCATCTCGCCGCCGCCATCACCCAGGCACGGGATACCCTCGGATCTACCAACGACCCTCAGCTCAGTGACTTTGTGCTGGATCAGGCCTATTTTGAGGATATATTTGATCTTGCCCGCACCAGTGAATCCGCTTTTCTGGAGGGCTATGTGCGCATCAACATTGATGCAGCCAACCTGAAGAGCGTGGTGCGTACCCTGCGCATGGGCAAAGATGTAGATTTTCTGAAGGGCGTACTGTTCTCCGGTGGCAACCTGGATGTGCCCCGCATTCTCAATGCGGTGAACTCCGGTTCTTCCGTAGAGGAGCTCTATACTGTTTCTGCGCTGCGGGATGCCGCAGAGGCCGGCACAGCCGCCATGCAGGGCGGTGAACTCACCCGCTTTGAAAAGCTGTGTGACGACGCCGTCATGAAGTATATCGGCTCCGCCCGTTACGTTGCCTTCGGAGAGGCCCCCCTGGTCGCCTACCTGGTTGCCAAGGAGAGCGAGGCCACTGCCATCCGCATTATTATGACGGGTCGCCTGGCGGATCTTCCCGCCGAGGTGATTCGGGAAAGGCTGCGTGAACCCTATGTATAAGATCGCAGTTCTGGGCGACCGGGAGAGCGTTATGGGCTTTAAGGCTCTCGGTCTGGACGTCATCCCCGCCGAAACGGTGGAGGAAGCCCGTCGGGATCTCCAGTCAATGGCCAAGGATCCCGAATACGCCATCATCTATCTCACCGAGCAGCTGGCTGCTGAAATGCCAGAAGAGATAGCCAAGTACAAAGATCGGCTCACCCCCGCCGTTATCCTGATCCCCGGCAAAGCCGGTTCATTGGGTATCGGCATGGAAAACATCACCTCCTCCGTGGAACGCGCCGTCGGCGCGGACATCCTCTAAACCTTGAGGAATTTTACGAAGGAGTTTCTGCACTGACGGTCCTCCCGCAAGAGGACCGCAGTGACCCTCATTGGAAAGAAGGTTTCATAACAATGGGCAAAATTGTCAAGGTTTCCGGCCCGCTGGTGGTTGCAACCGGCATGGCCGATGCCAATATGTCCGACGTGGTCCGCGTCGGTGAGCAGCGACTCATCGGCGAAATTCTGACCATGACCGGCGACGCTGCCTCCATTCAGGTCTATGAAGAGACCTCCGGCCTCGGTCCCGGTGCTGAGGTTGTTTCCACCGGCGCTCCCCTGTCCGTCGAGCTTGGCCCAGGTTTGCTGGAGAACATCTACGACGGCATTCAGCGCCCGCTGGAAAAGATCATGGAGCAGACCGGCAGCGCAAACATCACCCGCGGCATTGAAGTGGCCGCACTGGATCGGGAGAAGAAGTGGGACTTTGTCGCCACTGCCAAGGTTGGCGACAAAGTGACCACCGGCGATTTTCTGGGCGAGGTTCAGGAAACCCCCTCCATCCTGCACAAAATCATGGTTCCTGCCGGTGTGTCCGGCACGGTGGAATCCATTTCCTCCGGCAGCTACACCGTCACCGACGTGGTAGCCACCATTAAGCTGGCTGATGGTTCGGTGAAAGAACTGACCATGATGCAGAAATGGCCCGTCCGCCGCGGCCGTCCCTATAAGCGTAAATTCACCCCTTCCACGCCCCTGCAGTCCGGTCAGCGCGTAATTGATACCATGTTCCCTGTGGCAAAGGGCGGCACCGCTGCTGTCCCCGGCCCCTTCGGCTCCGGCAAGACTGTCGTGCAGCACGCTCTGGCAAAGTGGTCGGACGTGGACATCGTAATCTACATTGGCTGCGGCGAACGCGGCAATGAGATGACCGACGTTCTGCGGGAGTTCCCCGAACTGGTCGACCCCCGTACCGGGGAGACGCTGATGAAGCGTACCGTTTTGATCGCAAACACCTCTGATATGCCCGTGGCCGCCCGTGAAGCGTCCATCTATACCGGTATCACCATCGCCGAATATTTCCGCGATATGGGCTACGACGTGGCCGTTATCGCCGACTCCACCTCCCGTTGGGCCGAAGCTTTGCGTGAGATGTCCGGTCGACTGGAAGAGATGCCCGGCGAAGAAGGCTACCCCGCCTATCTGGCCAGCCGTATCGCTGAGTTCTACGAGCGTGCCGGTGTTGTGCAGTGCCTGGGCTCCGATGAAGAGCGCCGGGGCAGTCTGACCGCAGTAGGTGCAGTTTCCCCTCCCGGCGGCGACCTTTCCGAGCCTGTCAGCCAGGGTACCATGCGTATCGTTAAGGTGTTCTGGAGTCTGGACTCCTCTCTGGCCTACCGCCGTCACTTCCCCGCTATCAACTGGCTGAACTCCTATTCTCTGTATCTGGACACCCTGAAGCCCTGGTTCGACGAGCAATTGGGCAAGGGATTCTATGAAAACCGTACCCGTGCCATGACCATTCTTCAGGAAGAGAGCAATCTGAATGAAATCGTTCAGCTGGTCGGTAAGGACAGCCTGTCTCCCACAGATCAGCTCACACTGGAAACCGCGAAGATGATTCGCGAGGACTTCCTGCAGCAGAACGCCTTTGTGGACATCGATTCCTTCTCTGACTATCGCCGTCAGTACCTGATGATGAAGCTGATTCTGGACTATGATGATCAGTGCCGCGAGGCCATCAAGAAGGGTGCCGACGTTTCCGAGCTGTTCAGCATCGGCGCACGGGCCGGCATCGGCCGTGCCAAGAGCGTACCGGTGGATCAGTATGAACAGGTCTATGCCCGCATTGCTCAAGAAATGACTGAGCAGATTGATGCACTGGCTGCGAAAGGAGAGGTTGACTGATGATCAAAGAATATCGTACGATCCGGGAGATCGTTTCTCCTTTGATGGTGGTCGATCAGGTGGAAGGCGTTGCCTACGACGAACTGGTCGAAGTGGAGCTGCCTGACGGTTCCATCCGCCGCGGCAAGGTGCTGGAAGTCAACGGCGCAAAAGCAGTTGTCCAGCTGTTTGAGGCTGCCGCAGGCATTAACCTGGCTCAGTCCAAGGTGCGTTTCCTCGGTCACCCCCTGCAATTGGGCGTAAGCAAGGACATGCTCGGCCGCGTGTTTAACGGCATGGGCGATCCCATTGACGGCGGCCCCGCCATTCTGGCGGAGGAATACCGCGATATCAACGGTCTTGCCATGAACCCTGCTGCCCGTGACTACCCCAATGAGTTTATCCAGACCGGCATCTCCACCATTGACGGCCTGAACACTCTGGTCCGTGGTCAGAAGCTGCCGATTTTCTCCGGCTCCGGTCTGCCCCATGCCCAGCTGGCTGCTCAGATTGCCCGTCAGGCTAAGGTGTTGGACGGAAAGAGCAACTTCGCCGTTGTCTTCGCCGCTATCGGCATCACCTTCGAAGAATCTGACTACTTCGTGCAGGAGTTCCGCCGCACCGGCGCAATTGACCGCACTGTCATGTTCTCCAACCTGGCAAATGACCCTGCCGTCGAGCGTATTTCCACGCCTCGTATGGCACTGACCGCTGCGGAATATCTGGCCTTTGAGCAGGGCATGCACGTTCTGGTCATTATGACTGACATTACCAACTATGCTGAGGCTCTGCGTGAGATCTCCGCTGCAAAGAAGGAAGTTCCCGGCCGCCGCGGCTATCCCGGCTATCTGTACACCGACCTGGCCACCATGTACGAGCGTGCCGGCCGTCAATTGGGCAAGGAAGGTTCCATCACGATGATCCCCATCCTGACCATGCCGGAAGACGACAAGACCCATCCTATCCCCGACCTGACCGGCTACATCACCGAAGGTCAGATCATCCTCAGCCGTGACCTGTATCACCGCGGCATTGTGCCTCCGGTGGACGTTCTGCCTTCTCTGAGCCGTCTGAAGGACAAGGGCATCGGCGAAGGAAAGACCCGTGAGGATCATTCCGGCACCATGAACCAGCTGTTCGCCGCCTATGCAACCGGTAAGGAAGCAAAGGAACTGATGAGCATTCTGGGCGAGGCTGCTCTGTCTCCCACGGATTTGCTGTATGCAAAGTTCGCCGAGGAATTTGAAAAGCGCTACGTTGCTCAGGGACCCGACGAAAACCGCTCCATTCAGGAGACATTGGATCTGGGCTGGGAACTGCTGAGCATTCTGCCGGTCACCGAGCTGAAGCGTATCAAGGAGGAGCACATCGAAAAGTACCTTCCCAAGAAAGACGCGGAGTAAGGGAGGTCACTTTCCATGGCTAACACCACCGTAAGCGCCACTCGTATGGAACTGACCCGTTTAAAGGGTCGTCTGAAGACCGCAAGCCGCGGCCACAAGCTGCTGAAAGACAAGCGGGATGAGCTGATGAAGCAGTTCCTTGATGTGGTGCGTGAAAACCGCGAGGTGCGCAAACGCGTAGAGGAAGGCTTGAAACGGGCGCATGGCTCGTTCACCGTAGCCTCTGCGCTCATGAGTGCGGAAATGCTGGAACAGGCACTTCTGTATCCCAAACAAAGCGTAGAGTTGGGCATGACCACCAAAAACATTATGTCGGTGAATGTGCCGGTCTACGACTTCCATGCCGTTGGCGGCTCTGCCGGAGACATCTACCCCTACGGTTTTGCCACCACCAGCTGCGAGCTGGACGGCGCAGTAGACGCCCTCTCCTCCGTATTTCAGGATATGCTGCGCCTTGCTCAGATTGAGAAAACCACGCAGCTGCTGGCAGAGGAGATTGAAAAGACCCGCCGCCGCGTCAATGCACTGGAGTATGTCATGATTCCTCAGATGGAACAGAGCATTAAATACATCTCCATGAAGCTGGAGGAAAATGACCGCAACACCACCACACGCCTGATGAAGGTAAAGGACATGCTGTTGCAGCAGAGCATTGAAGAAAAACGCCGGGAAGATGCCGAGGCAATTGCCAAAGCAGAAGAAAACGCCGGTTAAAAAAAGCAGGATGACCACGGTTCAGCGGTCATCCTGCTTTTTCCTTAAATGTCCTTCTATGTTTTATCGTTTCTGATCGAAAAAAAGCTGCTGCAAAATCTCTGCAGCAGCCCCTTTTTCATGTTTAAATCAGGTCGCTTTCCACCTGGATATGATCCGTGCCATTCGCCTCAAATTCCGTCATATAGGCCTCCATACGCTGCGTGAGCTCCGCATAGTTGGACTCATCAATAGAAGCATCCTCCATATCCCGCCGGGCAAGTTCCTCCGCCAGAATATTAAAGAAAACCGCATCCTCGTAATCGGCAATCGCCTCGTGAATACCGCCCTCAGCGAAGGCACGGGACGGCACCGCATTTCCATGCCACTGCTCTGTAAGCGACGGCATTCCCTCTGCTGCCGCCTGCTGAAACAAGAGGGATTCAACCTCGTCATAATCCTGAAAACGATCGTTTCCCCGGGTAGAATTCAACACCCAATTCCCGATGTATGCCATATCCAGCAACCGCCGATATTGTTTTTTCGTTAAATGGAGCTCCAAAACGAAGCGCCCCCTTCCGTTGCAAGATGTTCTTATCCGCTATTATAATCGATTGTCCTGCAAAGTCAAACAGGGAAAAAGAATCCGCCGCTGAACTGTAAAATTCAGCGGCGGGTTCTTTGTTGGGGGAATAAAATAGAAAAGAGATGAGGAACTAACTTGCTTTTCTTAGATCATATCGCCGAAGAAGGTCTTCTTCAGGTCGGAATAGCTGTTGTAAGG
>CAVLAO010000009.1:0-18092 GCA_963660915.1 Bacteroides sp. CAG:927
GAGCGCCACCTTGCCAAGGTGGAGGTAGCGAGTTCGAGCCTCGTCTTCCGCTCCATTTGAGACGCATTTGGTCGATTGATCAAATGCGTTTTTTTGTTTTTCCAAAAAGCAGGCACTTTTCCGGAACTTAACCCCAATTTTCCTTTTTCGGGTTGCTTTTTAACCCTGTGGGAAATATAATATTGTGTTGGAAAAAATACTTTTACCGGTTTGGAAAGGAGTTGAACCCGAATGGAAGGCGACGCTCGAAGTTGCAGACGGGATTCCAGTTCCGGCAGCGATGCCCCGATTCCCTTGCGGGTTCGGCATCTCCGCTGATTCTGCGAATCTTCTCTGTCTCGATCAGCGTTTTGATCTGCTGTAACAGAAAAGAACGGAGGCAAAGAAATGGATCAGGAAATTTTCATGGAAACCTACGGTTTCTCCGTAGATGAGTTAAACCAACTTCTGGAAGAAAAGAAATTCCGTCAACTGCGAGAGCGCATTGATGAGCTCAACGAAGCCGACACCGCCGAATATCTGGAAGAACTGCCAGAGGAGAAACGGCTGCTGGTGTTTCGCATGCTGCCAAAGGATAAGGCCGCAGATGTGTTCGCTTTTCTTCCCTCGGATATTCAGGGCATTATCATCAACTCCATCACCGACACAGAGCTGGGCAATATCGTCGAAGATCTGTACGTGGATGATGCGGTTGATATGTTGGAAGAATTGCCGGCAACTGTGGTACGCCGCGTCCTCAAAAACGCAAAGCCTGAGACCCGCAGCCTTATCAATCAATTTTTAAAGTATCCGGACAATTCCGCTGGCAGCATTATGACCGCGGAATACCTCTCCCTCAAGCAGGAGATGGAAGTCCACGATGCATTCGATTACATCCGTGCCAACGGGCAGGATTCCGAAACCATCTATGACCTGTTTGTCACAGACAGCGAACGGCATCTGGAAGGCGTTATCACTATTAAGGAACTGCTGATGCACCCTTACGAAGCCCGCATCGGCGACATCATGGAAACCAATGTGATTAAATGCGTTACCACAGATGACCAGGAAGATGTAGCCGAGCTGTTTACCCGTTATGACCTGTTGTCTCTGGCTGTAGTAGATCGAGAGAATCGACTGGTCGGTATCGTCACCGTTGACGACGCGGTGGACGTTATGGAGGACGAGGCCACCGAGGACATCGAAAAGATGGCCGCTATCATCCCCACAGAGCGGCCTTATTTCAAAACCAGTGTACTGGACACCTGGAAATCCCGCATTCCCTGGCTGATGCTGCTCATGGTAAGCGCAACCTTTACCGGCATTATCATCAACAAATTCGAGGATGCTCTGGCCGCCTGCGTTGCACTGACCGGCTTCATCCCCATGCTGATGGACACCTCCGGCAACTCCGGCAGTCAGGCCTCTGTTACGGTCATTCGTGCAATGAGTTTGGGGGATGTGGAATTTAAAGACATTTTTAAAGTCATCTGGAAAGAAATCCGCGTGGCCGTTCTCTGCGGACTGGCACTGTCTGTTGTCAACTTTGTGAAAATCTGGCTGGTTGACCGTATGCTTCTGCGAAACACCGGCATCACACTTATGGTGGATCTGGTAGTTTGCCTCACTCTGGCTGTTACCGTCATCTGCGCCAAGATTGTCGGATGCACCTTGCCTATGCTGGCAGACCGGCTTGGCTTTGACCCTGCCGTCATGGCCTCTCCCTTTATCACTACCATTGTTGACGCAGTTTCTCTGCTGATCTATTTCGCCTTTGCCCTCACCCTGTTGGGCATTTAAGAAAAGAAAAAAATCTGTCTGCCATTAGACGGCAGACAGATTTTTTATTCCCATTCTTTCCACACGTCCGGACAATACCCCACGGTGGCCTGACGCCCATTGCGGACAATCGGTGTGCAAATCATCTTCGGATTCTCCAGTAAATGCTCTAATTTTTGGCTGTCGTAGGCATAATAGCTCAGCGCCTTGGCGTCCGGATGCTTCGGATCAATCAGTCGATCCACGCCGCCCACTGCCCGCGCTACATTTTCCAGTTCCCTTGGTCCCATGCCAAAGCGCGGCAAATCGACGAATTGGAACTTAACCCGCCGCTCTTGGAAATAACGCTGTGCCTTCTTCGTGTCAAAGCACTTATTTTTTCCGTAGATCTGAATGTTCACTCCGCGATCCTCCCTCTGCCCCGGAAACCTTATTCTCCCCGGAGTACGGCATACTTTGCCTGCATTTCCTTCATCTTTCCGCAGCTCATTCTCCCCTCCGGGCAGCGGCCGCTCACCACACAACTCGGTCCGCTCTTCGCAAACAGATTTGGTGCCACTTCGCAAACCAGTCGATACATTTCCTCTGCCAATGCTCGAATTTCCCATTGCGCCCGATTGCAGCAGCGAATGGAAAAGAAATTATTCAAGCTTCTGGCATTGATGGTCATAACCATTTTTGTTTCGCAGGCATTTGGCAGAACAAAACGGGCATCCTCGTTTGCCTGTTTCTCCGCCTTGCTCTTAGCCTCTTTTTCGCTCATCCCCTGTGCAAGAAACTCCGCCTCATGCTTTTTCGTTAAAGCCTCTGCAATGGCAAGATAGTGGCTGGCTTCCTCTTCCATTGCTTTTAAAAACAGCGTTTTCGATGCAGGGTCTGCCTCCACTTCCGGTGGAATCACATAGTGAAAATCGTCCAGCCGCACATAGCGCTGGCTTTGTACTGAATAGGATGCAATACGATGGCGGGTAATCTGAGCCAGCAGCGCCCGGGAAACGCCCTCAATTGCAAATGTAAAGGAAGCATGTTCCGTTGGGCTGGCATGTCCCAAATCTGACAGCATGCTCAGAAATTTCGCGCTTTTCTCCTGGGTCAGCCCCTCCATCAACTGGTCGACCCCTACCGCAGAATAACATAGCTTTGCCGCCGCAGCGACCACACGTTCCGGCTCCGGTGTATGAGCAATCAAATCAACTTTCAGCATAGCAAGCTTCCTCCCCCAATTATACGTCATAATAGAATGGATTCAGTTTAACACACATTTTTCCACAAAACAAGGCAAACCGATTGTTCGGAACAGTTGAAAAGAAAACTGTCAAACGTTATAATGATCCATATATCATCTGTGATTTCAAGGGGGAACTCCTGTGATTCAGGCAAAAGCATATTTTGAACAATATCTCGGCTGGAAGCGCCACGACAAACAAAACCGGGTTGTCTACGACTCCTACGCCACCATGCCGTTGGAAATGCTGGAAAAAGAAACCGCTCCCGGTGCTCTGGAGGAGCAGGGGGAACGATATTTGTTCGGCATCAGTACTCCGGCAGACACTGACAAGGCGCTGGCGCTGTTCCAGAAGGCCGCCGATGCCGGTCACCCGGACGCGTGGCAAATGTTGGCGGAAGTTTATCGGACCGACACGTACGGCCGCAAAGACATGGATCGCTACTTCACCTATCTCCCCAAAGCAGCCGAAATGGGAAACTGGAAGGCCCTGTTCAACATGGCCGTCGCCTGCTATCGCGGCAAACTGGCCTACGACGGATATGGCTTTGCCATGGACCATACCGAAGCTCTGAAGTGGACTCTGCAGTGCGAAAGTATGTGTCGGGAACTGCTGCGTGTTTTCTTTGGCCGCACCACAACCCAAAACCTGAAGGATTATTTTGGCGAGGTATACGACACCTATGTCCGAGCTATCTTTGCCGCTGCAAAACAATACGTTCAGGGTGACGGTGTAGAACAAAGTGCAGAAAAAGCAAAGCAACTCATTGCAGACGCGCAGAAATTTCATCGGCAGTACATGGGTGCAGAGTCCGATGCCCTCAACCAGCTGCTGAAAAAAATCAACTGAATACCAACCGATAAAAGGGCAGTCCTTGCGGACTGCCCTCATTTTATCTCCAGTCAAGCCTGTTCAATTTCTCCCAAAAGAGCCTCCAACCGTTCTTTTTGTTCGCTCGCCTCGTTCACACCCTCTCGATCCCGTCTTTCCCAGGCCTGGTCTTCTTCCTCCTGTGCCTTCCCAAGTGCCGCTTGCGCCGCCTGACGCAGCAGAAGCCGCTCTGTCTGGCAGCTGCGTTTTGGTTGCGTCCGCAGCACTGCCAGCAGCGTATTCCCTCGTTCTACAGAGAAAGGCTCCAGCTGACACATCGCCACAAACATTTCTGTAAACAATTCGGCTGGAATTGTAATTTCCTCCACCTGATCCGTGGGCGGAATTTCTGTTCCCAACACCTGCTCCACGATCATCAGATAGTCCTCTCGCTTGGCGTAGGCATCCAAGGCCTGCGTCAGCAGTGCATAGAGCAGGATCTCCCCAGCCCGCTCCCGCTGCGGCTTCAGATTCGGGATTTCAACTCCCCGCTTAATCAGCCAACTGCACCAGGCCTGCACCTTCGCCATCAAAAAATTCTGATCATTCGGCGTGTGAAAAATCAATTCCAGTTCCCGCTGATAAAGTTCTTTCAGCTCTGTGATCTGCTTTGCAGTCGCACAGCGGAAAAATGAGAGGAACCGTTCCGCCCGCTGGTGCGTCTCCGTTTTCTTAATCGTGCCGTCGCTGTAATTCCGATAGTCCGCAACCCGCTGAATGCAATCCCATTTCAATGTGATAAACTGGTCCAGCGCATTCTCCTCCATTGCCTGATAATCCCATGCGTATTCCAGTTGATGCCTTAAAAAGGAACTCTGTCTCTGGGCAATCTCCTCTTGACTCGGGCTGGATTCCGCTTTGATTGGTTTGCTGTGAGGCAGCGTCAACGGTTCCAAAAAGAGCACAAGAAATGAGTTTCGCTTGTTCTCTGTTTTTCTTTCTTCCCGCAGACCGGACACCAATGTCTCATATGCACTGTCGTACCAGTATCGGTGCTGAACCCTCGTTTTTTTGTCGTCGACCTGCGTCTGGTCGCAGCCGGACAACAGCTTTATTTCTTCATTCATAGTCCATCCCCCGTCAAATCGTTCCGATCTGACTGTTGGTCAGGTTAAATTCCTTCTCCGTTCCGGAGCTGATTCCATTGTCATCCACTGCCATGGTCAACAGACCGCCCGGTGTTAAAGTCGTCTTTAACTTCACCGAGGTGTGAATCGGCACTTCCCGACCAAACTTGTGAGAAATATGATAGGCAAGCTTTTTCCCTTCTTCCAAATCCAGTATTTCTCCTTCTTCCCCATGATCTATTTCATATACCGTAAATCCTACCGAAGTCTGATTGTCATTGATGGTGCGATAGCCCGCTTCCGTAGTCATCGGCAGTTTGGCGTTGGGCGGAATGCACACGCACAGCTTTACCTCGTCGTCCACATTGGTGTCTACCGCATAGCCATAGACCACTTTGGGCAGCACTGCCTCCGGTTCCGCTGCATACAACGCCGCCCCTAATGCGACGGCCTTTTCCGGATACCGCTGCTGAATGTCGCTTTCCTCCAGCCAATGGAATTTTTCCAGAAGCATTTCGCGAATCAACGGAATATACGTCGATCCGCCCACCATTAAAATGTCCAGTGCCGGATCACCCCAAACGCCGGCGTTCCTGGCCACCTGCGCGGCCAGCTCCACCGTTGCCGCAACATCCCCCCGAATACGGGCTGTATATTCCTCTCTTGTAATGTGAATCTGCGCATTGCCGCACTCCACACCGCTGACCCGCAGATCCATTTCTCCAATCCGGCTCAGGGTTTCCTTGGCCTTGCGGGCGTAATAGGTGCGCAGCTGAATGCGATCCTGATGCTGTTCATTCTTCAAAATTGACATATCGACGCTGCCGCTCTGCTGCAATTTATCCAGAATCAGCTCCTCCATCCGCTGATCCATGCGATCGCCGGCAATCTGGTTGCCCTCCGGGCTCAGCGCAACATAAGGATAGGGATCCTGCAGCGTTGGTTTTTCGTTGCGCTTTAACACAACGGCATCAAATGTACCTGCACCCATGTCATACACCAGCACCGGGCGTTTTTCCCTGTGTCCGGCACGAAGCTGAAAATAATCAATGCACAGCGCTGCCAGGATTGGCTCAGGCACCGGGACCACATCATCCAGTCCGGTCGCCCTGCGCACAATCCGCACAATTTCTCCTCTCTGAGCCGCATTGAATCGCACCGGAACCCCCACGACCAGTCGCTGCATATCCATTGGGATAAATTCCTGGTCCAACAGCTGTCGGCTGACAGACAGTAAACGCTGAATAATCCGCACCGCAATCTCACTCGGACTGTATGGCACGCCGTGAAGTCGGATTTCTTTCTCCGCCAGACGGGTTTTGACGGAGCTGCATACGCCGGCCGGATCTGTCAGAAGTGCATCCATCGCCTGCACCTCGTCGCCAACGTGCTCAATGCCACCCTGATCCCGCCAGAACAGGCTCGGGACTCCTCCCATACAGGCGTCCTGATAGTTGGGAACCTTTGGTGCACTGCCCTCTGAAATATAGCTGATCACGCTGCGATAGGTGCCAAAATCCAGTCCCCAATGATATTCTTCCAGTGCGGAATTCATGCTGTCAAACAATCCCATAGTCAGTTCTCCTTCACCGAAACCACTGCTTTTTTCAAAACAGTGTCGTCAAATTTCCATCCGATTTCCCGAACCTGTGCCACAATGTTTCCCCGCTGTCCTGCGTCCAACGGTACGGCTTGAAATCGATCGATCGGACAATCTACCGCCGGAACGATCGGCGTGCACCCCAATTGTCGAAGTGCATAGTCCACTTCATTGGCATAATACGCAATGACCGGGTCCTGGTTTTTCGCCGCGCTCCGGTGCATTTCTACGGAAATCTTGCAAAGCTGCTTCATTCCCGGAATGAAAAAGTTGCCTGTACAAACATTCTGCGCCGCAACCAACGACCTTCCCAACCCACGAATGGCCTGCACCGCATTCTGTATCTGCTCATAAACAGCGTCTGCTCCATCATGAATATCTGTCAGCTGCGCAATTGCCTGACTTCGATCCTGTTTTTCTCTCTCCTCCAGACAGGTCCTTCTCTCCGTCAGACAAGTCTCCCATTGATCCAGCGTCTTTGCACGGACGGACACAAACTGTTCCCTCTGCTCCAGGCTCTCTTCCCGTCGCTTCAGTTCCAGTTCCCTTCGCTTCAATTCCATCCGCATATGTTCCAGTTCCTGATGTCTGTCTTCCGGAACAAGGTGAAATCTGTAAATATTGTTATATTCCATACTGTCCATCCTCTCAACCAGTCCAGTTCTGCGCAGATTCTTTTTTTATTATTGTATTCGCAGAATCCTTCAAAGGCAACGATATTTTATTCGCAATGCCCTCTTGGAATCTTTTTCGACGATATGGAATTTTCGCTTTCTCCCTGCGAATCAGTTCACGTTCCAACCCGTTTGAACTGATTCGCACTTTTTTTATCTTATTCTTTCTGTTTTTCTGTTTTATCAGGAATTTGAAACACTTTTCAAACGGATACTCTGATGCTACAATGCAATCACAAAAGCAAAACAGACCTCCGAAGCAAAGGAATGATGCTCTATGACCGACGAATATCGCCAACAGCTGATGGAAATTGAACGCGATCACTACGCAAGCAACCACATACTTTTCTTTACTTCCACACTGCCGACCGGCCGCCGCAAATCGGTACAGCATATGATAAGGCAATTCACCGACAGTATCCCGAGAACACTGGAGCCGGCTCAGCAGGTACAACTGATTTATGCGGTGATGACCAACAGTCTTCGCTATGACACCACCGAAAATCAAACCCGCTATTCCTATCTTCAGCCGCTGCTGCAAGCCAGCGGCGTGTGCGAGGGAATCGCCGAACTGTTTCTCTTGCTCACCCAGCCGTTAGGGCTGAAAACCATGATTGTCATTGGAACTGCAGGACCGCCGGAAGATCAGGGACTTCACGCCTGGAATATGGTGCAGTTACCGCAGGGGCAGCAAAAGCGCTGGTATCACCTGGATGCCACCTGGGATTTAGGCCGCAGCAGATGGAATTACTTTTTGCGCAGTGATGATTACATGCAAAATCATCATCACGATTGGCTTCCCCACACGCTTCCCCCCGCTCCCTATGACCATTCCCGTCTTGCTCCCCTCAATCACATCGGTATCTCCAAGCTTACCGGTTATCTGAATCAACTCAGGAGAGAGATTAAAACGTAAAGGAGTCAGCATTATGAACAACTTCAACGCCGGTGACAAACTGAACTTTACCATTTGCCAGGGAAATCAGCAGGTAAACGCCACTTTCATCGTGGATGACTTCATTGCCCGGGGCGGTCAGGCAGAAATTTACAGTTCCCACCTAAGCGGATCCAACAAGGGCAGCTTATATGTAGTCAAGTATCTCTTCGGCGGTTATTCCTGCAACAAAAAGAAATACTATCAAAAACTTGCAGCGATGGCCCGTTTTTCCGCCCCAGATCCCGGCATTGTCTGGCCGCTAGGCTATACCATGCAGACGGATTCCGGCAGCTTCGCCTATCTGATGCCCCGGTTAATCGGTTATCACTCCGCCGCTTCCGTCATCAACAAACTGATGCGCTCCGATCGGGGAAGTTTAACCTGCACCGCCACGCTGACGCCGGAACAGCGGGCAGAGCTGGCCTATAAGACCGCCTCTATCCTTCATCAACTCCACAAGGGCGGCTTCCTCTACGGGGACATATCCGGCTCCAACGTGCAGTATCGTCTGCGCCCGGACAACCACGTCAGCGTGCGGTTAATCGATGGTGACAACGTGGTCACCGTCGGTGAAAAATCTCCTCATGACCTGGGTCTGCGCGGAACAGGGCTGTACACCGCACCGGAGATTTTTGTTCACAACACGCCGCCTACCGTCCAAACCGATCTCCACGCCTTAGGCGTGCTGGCCTATCGTCTGCTGCTCGGCGCCCATCCGCTGGACGGGAAATATGCCCGCTCCATGCCCCTCACCGAGGTAAATAAGAAGATCGTTTACGGGACAAAGGCAACCTTCTCCATCAAAACGAAAAAGAACGCGCCGGATCCCTGTATTCTACAGCGCTGGAAGAGCTTGCCCTCCCCACTGCAGGACTATTTCATCCAGCTGTTCAGCCAGGACATGCTGCAGGGAAAGAAGTCCCGACCGGATACCGAAGCGCTGATGCGCGCAATCCAGTGCAGTTACCCTGCTTTAAATACCAACAACACCTGACAAAACGAAGGGAGTATTCATCATGACTTCTACCATTATTCATACACTTCCCACCACCGGTCTGCGCGTCTGCTATGTCACTATTTACATTGACGTCAGCGGCTCCATGCAGTCGAAAATGAGAGCCATTGAAAAAGCCATTCGCGGCACCCTGCAGGAGCTTGCCGAGGCAAATGACAGCGCGGAAGACATTATTTATCAGGTAAAACTGGTCACCTTCAACGACGAAATCCACGTGTTCAATTCAGAGTATTTAGAGCCGCAGGAAATCGCTGATCTGCTGCCTGAGGACTTCTTCACTGCCAGCAGCACAACCGATATTGCCGCCATGCTTCGCACCATTGACGCCGACTTCAGCGGCAACGGAAAGGATATTCACACCGGTGACCCCTATCCCTTCAATCTGATCATCACCGACTGGGACGGCACCGAAAATGTCAGTGCGCAGGCCGATGCACAAAAGCGCCTGCACAGCAACAGTCGTTTCAATCTGCAGGCGGCAAACCTCTGCCTCTATTGCGGTGATGAATCCAACAAAAAGGACGCCGCCGCCATTGTCGGCAATGAAAATCTGATTGGTCTGAGTCCCTCCCTGATGCCCCATCTGACGCCCATTATCGCGCAAAGCACGTTAGTACTCCCTTCCTCTCATATAGCGGATGACACCGGTTCTGCCACTGAAATGAACCAGATCATCAGCGACATAGAGGACGGAGTCACCAGTGCCGATACGTTAAGAGCAGAGTTGGAAGCGCTGTTCAACTGAGAAAGGAGTTCGCCTATGCTTCAACTCCGCGCGGCCATCCGTGAACGGGGCAGTTCCCACATTCAGCGCAACGCGCCCTGTCAGGATCAGTTTCTCGTGCGAAAAAACGGGAACAGCACCCTGTTCACTCTGGCCGATGGCCACGGCTCCGCCCCCTACACCCGCTCCGGTCTCGGTGCACGCATGATGTGCGCTTCCGCCGAGCACGTGCTGTTGGCAGAACACGCAATAGAACAGCCGGATCGCATTCTGGCTGCAGCACTCAAGGACACCTACGATCATTTTGTCGCGCGGCATATGCAGTTTCGCCCGCTTGCCCCATGGGAGAAGGACGCACTGGGATCCAGACCGCCGGAGCATGCCTATGGATGCACATTCCTCGCCGTTCTCTCCACCGAACGGGAAATTTTCTGTTGCCAGGTCGGAGACGGGCACATTGCCTTACTGGATCCCCGGGCTGTATTTTTGCCGGAGCTGGCCTCCGACAGTGCCTGCATGGGAAACGTAACCTCCTCCATGGCATATGAATGGGAGGATTGCCTGAAGCACTTCCGTCTGCGCCGTTATCCTCAACCGGTTGCCGCTCTGATGATGTACTCCGACGGCTATGCCCATCCGGGGCAACAGCCATATGAGGCAGCCGGTCTGCTGGCTATGGATCCTGCAGTTTCCATGGAACAGATCTTGTTCGAAGGTCGGCACGGCGACGACCTGACCTTTCTTCTGGCTGTCGACCCAAGGCAAACTGCCACCGAGGCATTTCAATCCTGCCTCCCTCATACAGTACACCAGGGTGCACTTTTACTGCAGGCGCAGCAACTCAAAGCACAGCTGCAAAGCGCTGAGTGCTACCTGCAGCTGGCACTCAGGCAAATCCGTGCCGCCACTGATCCGGAAAAAGCGGCAAGCCTGACGGAGCGGCTTCGCCCACGGGCAGAGGCCTATCAATCCGCTTTGCAAACCTATCAGCAAATCCAGCAGGAACTCTCCTGCTGATTGCATAATAAATGCCCCCTGCGTCGGTTCCTTAAACCTCCTGCCGACGTGGGGGGCGAATTATTTTATCAACTATTTTGCATCCAAGTAGAAACCGAAAACCGGCGTGTCCTTTCGGGCACGCCGGTTTCCGGTTTGAGTTTGACAGGAGAATTTCTCCAAGAGGAAAGCATAATAAAATAGAGGGGATTGTCGGCACGGGCCGGGGGGCGACCCGTGCCTGAAAAGAAGAATATGAAAAGAGTAAGAGGAGGTATTGTAAAACGGAGTAATTACTCCACGGTCATCAGCAGCTCGCCCGCCTTCACGGTGCTGCCTTCCTTGACCAGAATAGACTTGACCTTGCCGGTCATACGGGCGGTAACGCTGGTTTCCATCTTCATTGCCTCGATCACGGCGATCACCTGGTTTTCTTCCACCATGTCGCCTTCCTTGACGTTGATCTTGCTGACCAGGCCGGGAATCGAGGAACCAATCTGGCTCTTGTCCTCGGGATCTGCCAGCGTGACCTGCTTCACCGTTGCAGCAGCAGCGGGATCGGGCACATACACTTCACGGCGCATGCCATTCAGTTCAAATTCAACGCAGCGGTTGCCTTCGTCGTCCAACTCGCCAAGACCCAGGTATTTGATTACCAGCGTCTTGCCGTCTTCAATGTTGATTTTATTGGTCTCACCCAAAGCCATGCCGTTGAAGAACACATGGCTGCCCATGCGCATCAGATAGCCATACTCCTTCGAGTGCTTCCAGTATTCCTTCACCACTTTGGGATAGAAGCAATAGGCAATTACCTGCTTCATGTCCGTCTTGGGGCAGAACTCCGCAACTTCCTTCCAAGCCTGATCGAAGTCCACTGCCGGCAGCAATTCACCGGGGCGGCAGGTGATGGGCTTTTCACCCTTCAGGACAATCTTCTGCAGCTCCTCCGGGAAGCCCCAGGCAGGCTGACCCATCATGCCTTTAAAGTAAGACACGACCGAATCGGGATAGCTCAGGTCACGTCCCTTTTCGCAGATGTTTTCGGGAGTAAGGTTATTCTGAACCATGAAGATTGCCAGATCGCCCACCATTTTAGAAGACGGAGTAACCTTCACAATGCCGCCGAGCATATCGTTGACCTGCTTGTACATCTCCTTGACTTCGTCAAAGCGGCTGCCCAAGCCAAGGGAAACCACCTGTGGCTGCAGGTTGGTGTACTGACCACCGGGGATCTCATAGCGATAGATATCGGTAACCGGGCTCTTCAGTCCGTGGTCAAAGTTTTCATAGCGCAGGCGCACATCTGCCCAGTAATCGGTGAGCTTCTGCAGCTCGGACAACTGCAGTCCGGTGTCCCGTTCCGTGCCTTCCAGAGCTGCAACTACTGCATTCATAGAAGGCTGGCTGGTGAGGGAAGACATGGAGGAAATTGCGGTATCTACAATGTCCACACCAGCTTCCGCCGCCATCAGCAGGGTGGCAACCTGGTTTGCAGTGGTATCGTGGGTATGCAGGTGAATCGGCAGACCCACTTCCTGCTTCAGAGTGGAGATCAGCTTCTTCGCTGCATAGGGCTTCAGCAGACCGGACATATCTTTAATGGCCAGAAGGTGAGCGCCCCGCTTCTCCAGTTTCTTCGCCATGTTCACATAGTATTCAAGGGTATAACGGTCGTGGGCAGGATCCAGAATATCGCCGGTGTAGCACATAGTTGCCTCACACAGCTTGCCCTGCTTGATGACCTCGTCCATGGCAATCTCCATACCGGGAATCCAGTTCAGAGAGTCGAACACACGGAAGACATCGATGCCGCTCTGGGCTGCCTCACGCACAAAGGCGCGAATCAGATTGTCCGGATAGTTGGAGTAACCAACGGCATTTGCACCCCGGAGCAGCATCTGCAGCGGAATGTTCGGAATCTTTTCCCGCAGCATCTGCAGCCGCTCCCAGGGATCTTCATGCAGGAAACGGTAGGCTACATCGAAGGTCGCGCCGCCCCACATCTCCAGAGAGAAGCAATCTGCCAGAATATCCGCGGTACCGTCGGCACCCTTGACCATGTCGCGGGTACGCATACGAGTGGAAAGCAGAGACTGATGGGCATCCCGCATGGTGGTGTCGGTGATCAGGAGCTTCTTCTGATCCAGAACCCAACGCTTGACTGCGTCCGGGCCTTCCTTGTCCAGCATCTGCTTCAAGCCGTCCCGGGGAGTCTCTCGGGTAGGCTGAGGGAACCGAGGCGCATCATACTGCTTACGCTCTGCATTGGGATTCGCCACCTGAATGTTGGCGATATACTTCAACACACGAGTAGCGCGGTCGCCGCTCTCAGAAATTTCAAACAGTTCCGGTGTGTCATCAATGAACTTGGTGTGGCACTGACCGGCCTGGAACTTTGGATGATGCAGAATGTTGGCTACAAAGGGAATATTGGTCTTTACGCCGCGAATGCGAACCTCGCTGATAGCCCGCATGGCCTTGCGGCACACGCCCAGGAAGGTGTTGTCCCAGGAAGTAACCTTAACCAGCAGAGAATCATAGTAGGGAGAGATGGAAGATCCGGTTCCGGCATTGCCGCCGTCCAGACGCACGCCGAAGCCGCCACCGGAGCGATAGGCCGTAATTTTGCCCGTGTCCGGTGCAAAGTTATTTGTAGGATCTTCCGTAGTGACGCGGCACTGGATGGCATAGCCATTGACGTGCACATCGTCCTGACAGCTCAGGCCAATCTCCGGAGTGGACAGCGGGTAACCCTCCGCAATCAGAATCTGCGCCCGCACCAGATCAATGCCGGTGACCTGCTCTGTAACTGTATGCTCTACCTGAATACGAGGATTCATTTCGATGAAGTAGTGATTGCCGTCCCGATCCACAAGGAACTCCACCGTACCGGCAGAAACGTAACCAACGCTCTTTGCAATCTTGACTGCATCCTCATGCAGGGCTTCAATGGTCGCCTTCGGAACGCTCCATGCAGGAGCAAACTCAACTACCTTCTGATAACGGCGCTGCAGAGAACAGTCACGCTCGCCGACATGATAGACGTTGCCATAGTTGTCCGCCAGAATCTGCACTTCGATGTGCTTCGGCTCAACCAGGAACTTCTCGATGAAAATATCGTCGTTGCCGAAAGCCTTCTTTGCCTCGCTCTTGACCAGCTCAAAAGCAGGCTTCACTTCCTCCGGGGTCTCGCAGCGGCGCATACCGCGACCGCCACCGCCGGCGGCGGCCTTCAAAATAACCGGAAAACCAAAGCTGATGGCTTTCTCCAGTGCCTCATCCGCATCCTTCAGCGGTTCGGTGCAGCCGGGAATAATCGGCACATCACAGGCAATCGCAGTTGCCTTTGCCGCCAGCTTGTCACCCATCTTTGCCAGAACCTCCGGGGGAGGCCCGATGAATGTAATACCCGCATCGCAGCATGCCTGTGCAAAGTCTGCATTCTCAGACAGGAAACCATAGCCGGGGTGAATGGCTTCCACGCCGCGGCGCTTCGCCAGATCGATAATGCCGGGAATGTCCAGATAAGCACCTAAAGGACTCTGGTTCTCACCAATGAGATAAGCCTCGTCCGCCTTTGTGCGGAACAAAGAATTGGTGTCCTCATTGGAATACATAGCCACCGTATGCAGTCCCAGGTCATAGCAGGCCCGGAAAATACGAATTGCAATCTCGCCGCGGTTCGCGGCCATTACCTTCTTAAAGGTACGTACTGCCATTTCGGGTTCATCCTTTCCCTTCAATTTGTCAAACTCGTTCCGCTCCCAGTGAGCGGCAAACCATCTGTGCTATATCATACCGCGTTGCATTTACTTTTGCAAGCGTTTTTCTAAAACTATTTAACAAAACATTTTTATTTTTCCACCACACTTTGTTGATTTTATCAAATGCAGCTTAACCTTTTGTAAATTTGCGTTTCCATTCCATCACAGGTATGATACACTTTGAGCAGGTGATTGATTATGTATCGTATCTTGATCGTGGAGGATGACGCTACCATCGCACAACAGGTCTGCCGCCATATCCGCACATGGGGATTAGAGGCCGCATGCGCAGAAGATTTTCACAACGTACTGGATGAATTTCATCAATATGATCCTCAGTTGGTGCTTATGGACATTTCTCTTCCTTTCTACGACGGCTACCATTGGTGTCAACTCATCCGGCAGGAAAGCCAGGTACCGGTGGTGTTTCTCTCCTCCATGTCCGACAATATGAATATTATTATGGCCATGAATATGGGCGGTGACGATTTTATTGCAAAACCATTTGATCTCAGCGTACTCATCGCTAAAATTCAAGCGCTTCTCCGCCGCACCTATGACTTCTGCATCCAGCCTCCCGCTCTGGAATGGCGGGGTGTACAACTCCACCCTGCTGACAATCGACTGGATTTCAACGGGCAACAGTTGGAGCTGAGCCGAAATGAACACCGCATTCTTCTGACTTTGATGGAGCGGCCCAATCAGGTGGTCAGCCGCGAGCGGCTGATGGAACGACTCTGGGAAACCGACTGCTTTATTGATGAAAACACGTTGACCGTCAACGTTGGGCGACTGCGCAAAAAGCTAGAACGCATCGGATTGACGGACTTTATCACCACCCGCAAAGGGCAGGGCTATGTGCTGGAGGATAAAAAATGAACTTCTTCCTCCGCTGGCTGCGCTCCCGACTGTGGGTACTGGTGCTTCCGTTTGCCTGTCTTGGGATCTGCGCCGCCGTGTTTGCCCTCTATCGGCTGCCTGTCTATGCCGCAGGTTATGCCGCTCTGCTCTGCGGTGTTCTCTCTCTGGTCTGGTTGACCGCAGATTTCTGCTTTTATCTGCGTCGTCACCGTCAGCTGACCGCTTTAAAGAAAGAAATTGATGTCACTTTGGAACATCTGCCTCAACCTCACAATCTTCTGGAAGCCGACTGGTACAGCATCGCCTGTGCCTTAAGCGAGACCATGCACACCGCACAGGAACGAAGCAATCAGCAATACAACGCCGCCATAGAATACTTTACCGTCTGGGCGCACCAGATTAAGACCCCTATCGCCGCAATGCGTCTGTTGCTGCAGGAAGCAGACACTCCGGAAAACCGTGCAGTCGGCGAAGAATTATTTCGTATTGAACAATATGCAGACATGGTGCTTGGCTATTTACGGTTGAACAGCGACACCACAGATTACGTTCTTCGCCGCAGCGATTTAGATTCCATCGTCCGAACCTGCGTACATAAATACGCTCCGCTCTTTATCCGAAAAAAAATCCGGCTGGATTATCAGCCGATTCACTGCACGGTTCTGACCGATGAAAAATGGCTCTCTTTTGTCGTAGAACAAATCCTGTCCAATGCACTGAAATACACCCGCTCCGGCAGCGTGACCATCCGCATGGAATCTCCTTCTGTTCTGGTAATCGCAGACACCGGCATCGGTATTGCTCCGGAGGATCTCCCCCGGGTCTTTGAGTGCGGATTCACCGGCTGCAACGGCCGCACCGACAAGCGTGCCACCGGCATCGGACTGTATCTTTCCAAACGGGTACTCACTCAGTTAGGGCATAAAATTCAGCTTTCCTCCGCGATAGGGCAGGGGACGCAGGTACGTATTCTCCTTGAGGAGCATCCGTTGGAGGTGGAGTAACCTTACAAAAGTGTAAGCTTTCGGCGAAAAACTGTAAGCCAAAGCTAAGGCAGAGAACCGATCCGCCTGCTATGATATGCCTGTAAGCAAAAATACATACTACAGGAGGTACGCTTATATGGCACTTTTAGAAGTAAATAATCTGCAGAAAATTTACACCTCCCGCCTCGGCGGCAACAAAGTACAGGCGTTGAAAAACGTCAGCTTTGCTGTGGAGTCCGGCGAATATGTGGCAATCATGGGAGAGTCCGGCTCCGGTAAAACCACTCTGCTGAATATGATCGCCGCTTTGGATCAGCCCACCGGTGGTCAGATATTGCTCAACGGTCTTCCCCTACGCAACATCAAAGAAAAAGAACTGGCCGCATTTCGTCGGGAAAATCTCGGTTTCGTCTTTCAGGACTTTAATTTACTGGATAACTTCTCCCTTCGCGACAATATTCTGCTGCCATTGGTACTGGCTGGAAAAACCTATGATGCAATGGAAGCACAGCTGATACCGCTGGCAAAAAAACTGGGTATCAGTCTTTTGTTGAACAAATATCCCTACGAGGTTTCCGGCGGCCAGAAGCAGCGGGCCGCCGTGGCCAGAGCATTGATCACAAAACCCCAGTTGGTATTGGCCGATGAGCCCACCGGCGCATTGGACAGCAAATCCACCGATGAACTGCTGCGTCTGTTCAATGCAGTCAATCAGGATGGGCAAACCGTCGTGATGGTGACCCATTCTGTGAAAGCCGCCAGTCATGCCGGTCGGGTGCTGTTCATTCGGGACGGTTCGGTGTATCACCAAATTTACAGGGGCACCTGTTCGAACGAAACAATGTATCAGAAAATCAGCGACACTCTGACCATGCTGGCGACAGGTGGTGAGCAGGAATGACCCGTCACCTTTATCTGCGCCTTGCCGTTACCAATATGCGCATCAACCGGCGCTTTTATCTTCCCTTTTTGCTCACCGCCGCAATAACCACCGCCAGCTTCTATATGATCCTCGCCATCATTATGAATCCGGGTTGTCCGGGCGGTTTTACCACCAAAGAAATTCTGAATTTCGGCGCTGTTGTGATCGCCATTTTTTCTCTGGTCTTTCTTTTCTACACCAACAGTTTTTTAATTCGCCGCCGAAAAAAAGAACTTGGACTCTACAATATCCTCGGCATGGAAAAACGGCACATTGCAAAAGTGCTCCTCTGGGAATCTGTTTTCAGTGTCCTTCTTGCTGTGGGCGGCGGTCTTCTGATCGGACTGCTATTGTTTCGATTGATGTTCCTGCTTCTGCTCAACACCATGCACACGAGTATCTCTTTCACCTCCGCACTGGTTCCCCGCGCCCTCGGTCTTACTGCACTGCCCTTTCTGGCGATCTTCGCTCTTCTGCTGCTGGCCAATCTGCGGCAGGTTGCTTTCACGAAACCAATTGAACTGCTGCAGGGCGGCAACATGGGTGAAAAAGAGCCCCGCGTTAAATGGGTTCTGGTGATTTTAGGTGTCTTATCCCTGGCCGGAGGATACGGCATCGCCCTCTGGGTCAAGGACATCGGCTATGCGGTTGCGTTATTTTTTATTGCAGTCCTGCTGGTCATGGCGGGGACC
>CAVLAO010000009.1:18102-43041 GCA_963660915.1 Bacteroides sp. CAG:927
ACCGGAATCAGCATTGCCGTTTTGAAATTTTTAAAAAGCCGCAAGCGGTATTATTATAAAGCCAATCATTTTATCAGTATCTCCGGTATGCTTTACCGTATGAAGCAGAATGCCGTTGGTCTGGCCAATATCTGTATTCTTTCCACCATGGTGCTGGTTACAGTATCCACCACCATCAGCCTTTACGGCGGAATCAACGATATCCTGCACGCCTCCTATCCTCATGACATCTCCGTCACTGTCCAAAGTCCTTCAGAGGATTGTCTTTCCAAGTTAAAGGAAATCGTAGCCAATACGGAACAGGACACCGGAATAAACGAAACAACATCGATGTATTACTCCTGCTTTACCCGGGACTGGCTGATGGAAGACGACCGTTTTCTGTCCTGTCTCAGTGATGAAGCGGAATCTTCTCCTTTCGCATCCATGGCCTATCTCTCCATTATGACAGCGGAAGATTGGGAAACCCTGTCCGGTCAACACTACGATCTGACCGGGAATGACGTTGCATTGGGCATAGTGTCCGGCTCACTCGGCAATACTTTCTCCATCGCAGATGAATCCTACACCGTCAAATACCGGATCACGGATTTTCCCACTGACGCACCGTTGGAAAACTATGTAACCCAAAACCTTTACTACGTCATTGTGGCAGACAGCTCTGTCCTGCAGCACATCTATGCGCAGTATATGCAATATCTGGATGATGCAGATCCTTCTGACCTGCCTAACCTATACTTTTGTCTTGACATTGAAGGCACAGACAACCAAAGCGAATTCTTTTCCTCCATCCTTCAAAACCGCATTGACGGGAGCAGTCAGGCACTCTCTTCTCAGCCCTACTCCATAAGTTTCTTAAGCCGGGCAGAGAATGTTGAATCAACTTATGCCTTTTACGGCAGTTTTCTGTTTATCGGTTTGTTCTTCGGGGCTTTGTTCCTGATGGCAACGGTATTGATTATCTACTACAAACAGATCATCGAGGGATATGACGATCGTTCCCGCTTTGAAATTCTGCAGAAAGTAGGCATGGACAATCATCTGATCTCCGCCTCCGTCCGCAGTCAGGTGCTCACAATGTTCCTGCTGCCCCTCGGTGTGGCCGCCATGCATCTTGCCTTTGCCTTTCCCATGCTGTCCACCGTTTTGAAGGGATTCTGTCTAACCAACACCGCGCTTTTCCTTCGATGCACCGTCCTTACCTTTGCTGCCTTTGCTGCAGTGTATCTCGTCGTCTACATCATTACCTCCCGTGTCTATTACAAAACCATCAGCACATCGGTTAAATAAACGCAGAAATGGCGCACCCGCATGCACACGGGTGCGCCATTGGCAATGTCAATTAAGTTTTGTCCGACGGGTCGTCCTCTGATGCTCCGTCATCTGCCGGTGTTTCCGCCGGCACATCTTCGTCCGCATCCGAACCGTTTTCGCAATTCTCTGCAAACGGATTTACAGGAGGTTCGCTGATCATGTGAATCGCCTTTGCCGGGGGTTCTACATCTCCGGTCAACTGGCGCTTCCGATTGTCTGTTTCCGGTGTTGCGCCCCAGTTATCCACCAACGCAGGGTCGCGGCCTTCCAGAATCGCCATCATTTCCTGACCGGTGATCGTTTCCTTCTCCAGCAGGTAAGCGGCAATCTTATCCAGCATCTCCCGATCGTTCTCCAACATGGAAATTGCATCGCGATACGCATCGTCAATCAGCTTGCGCACTTCCTCATCCACCTGTGCCGCAGTAGCTTCTGCACAGGTCATGCCGGCATTTCCGTCCAGATACTGGTTTTGAATGGTTGCCAGTCCCATCACGCCGAACCGGTCGCTCATGCCGTAAAGAGTGACCATCTTCCGGGCCAGATCGGTAGCGCGCTCAATGTCGTTGGAGGCGCCGGTGGTCATGGTATGGAACACCGCCCACTCTGCCGCGCGGCCGCCCAACAGGGTACGCAAATCCGCCAGCAATTCTTCCCGGTCCTCCAGGAATTTTTCTTCCTCCGGCGTCTGCATGGTATAGCCCAGCGCACCCTGAGTGTGGGGCACAATGGTAATTTTGCTGACAGGCTGCGTATGTTTCTGGCGGGCTGCCACAAGCGCATGTCCCACCTCATGGTAGGCAATGAGCTTTTTCTCCCGCTCGCCCAGCACCGTGCCTTTTTTCTCTGCACCGGCGATTACGGTTTCAAAGGAGACCAGCAAATCGTTCTGGTTCACGGCCTGACGTCCCAGACGTACTGCCCGCAAAGCCGCTTCATTGACCAGGTTTGCCAGATCTGCACCGACACAGCCGGCCGTTGCAGCAGCGATTTTTTCCAGATTAACGTCTTCCGACAGGCGAATGTTCCGCGTGTGTACCTGAAGGGTTGCCAGTCGTCCGGCCAAATTGGGACGGTCCACAGTAATGCGGCGATCAAATCGACCGGGACGGAGCAATGCCTTGTCCAGTACCTCGGGTCGGTTGGTTGCACCCAGTACAATGACGCCCTTTGTGGGATCAAAGCCATCCAACTCTGCCAACAACTGATTCAGCGTCTGCTCCCGCTCGTCGTTACCGCCGATGCCGCCGCTGTCGCGCTTTTTACCGATTGTGTCGATCTCATCGATAAAAATGATGCAGGGCGCCATTTTAGCTGCTTCTTTAAACAGATCGCGGACACGGCTTGCGCCGACACCTACAAACATCTCAACAAAGTCGGAACCGGATATGGAGAAGAACGGAACCTTCGCCTCGCCTGCAACCGCCTTGGCCAACAGGGTTTTACCGGTACCGGGAGAACCCACCAGCAGCGCACCCTTAGGCAGCTTTGCGCCGATGGCGGTGTACTTGTTTGGATTGTGCAGAAAGTCGATAATCTCTTCCAGACTTTCCTTTGCCTCATCCTGACCGGCAACATCTTTGAAGGTAACGCCTGTGGACTTCTCCACATACATCTTTGCATTGCTCTTGCCGACGGAGCCGATTCCCATTCCGCCGCCCATTTTGCCGCCCATCATGAGCCGCATCAGCAGAATCATTGCACCCACCATGACCAGCATCGGCAGCAGATACGAAACAAAGAACTGACTCAAATAACTGTTGGACTGATAGGGCGTGTAATAAGAAACGCCGTGTTCGTCCAGCAACAGCAGGAAATCCGTGTAGCTCAGCGGAGCAGAGTAGAGCACCGGCATTTGCAGCTTATCGTTGTACGCATCGCCGTAATACTCCTGCATCCAGGTCTGTTGGGCGTCCTCCTTGAGCGTGACTGTATATTTGCCGCTCTCAAGTTTGACCTCCTCCACCTTATCTTCCTTGACCAGACTGATCAGCTCACTGAACTTCAGTTCCACCTGACCGGAAAGCGCCGCAGATGCGATGAAGCGATTGATCAGCACTACAATGACAATTGCCCAGATGACAATGGACACGATGCCCATAATGTTATTTTTCGGGCTGCCGCCTTTTCGATTTTTACGATGATTGCCTTTATTATTCAAGGGTCATTCCCTCCTGTTCCATGTGCAAATCGTGTTACAAATATAACACAATTATTTTCACATTACAAGAAAACCTCCGTGAACATTCTGTAAAAGCTGTTCAAAAGGTACGGCTTCTCTCTGCCGATCTTAATCATGTTTTTAGGAGATTTGTGCTTTCTTCACCTTGGAAACTGTGTTATACTTTTCCTAGTATACATTGACATAATTCAGGAGGCTGACCTATGGCTGACTATAACCGCCGTCAAACCCCGCCGGAGGCCGGTGCAGACGGTATTATTGAGGGGCGCAATGCCGTAACTGAGGCGCTGCGCACCAATACAAACATTGACAAAATCTACATTCTCAAGGGCGAGACAGATGCCGCCCTCGGTCACATTGCGTCCACTGCCCGGGCCCGTGGCATTGTTGTAGTCGACGCGGATCGGCGGAAACTGGATCACATGAGCGTGACCCACTCCCATCAGGGGGTAATCGCCGTAGCCGCCGTACGGGAATACGCCAGTGTGGATGATATCCTCGCTGCCGCAAAGGAAAAGGGAGAAGCCCCCCTCATCGTAGTCTGCGATGAGCTCAGCGATCCCCACAATCTGGGTGCTGTTATCCGCACCGCCTGCTGCGCCGGTGCCCATGGGGTGATTATTCCAAAGCGCCGTTCTGCAGGACTGACTGCCGTGGTGGCAAAAACCAGTGCCGGCGCTGTCAGCCATATTCCTGTCGCCCGTGTACCCAACATCACAGCTCTGCTCAAGGAACTGAAACAGGCTGGCGTATGGATTTTCGGTGCCGCGATGAATGGCTCCACCTCTCTCTATCAGGCAGATCTGAAAGGACCCGCCGCCATCGTCATCGGCAGTGAGGGCAGCGGAATGAGCCGTTTGGTCGCGCAGGAGTGCGACTTCACCGTCAGCATTCCCATGAAAAGCGCCTTAGACTCTCTCAACGCCTCTGCCGCCGCCGCCATTCTTCTCTACGAAGCGGTACGGCAGCGCATGAACTGACCCCCGTTTGGGTCGGTTTCCGCAACCATTCGCCCGACGATCATAAAGGAGACCTACACTTCATGTCGGAAAAAGATAAAAAAACAACCAACGAAGAAATTTACGAAATTGACACCATGCTCTCTGATGTAGAGCCGGCAGATGATTCTCTGGAGGACATCCTCTCCGAGGTTTACGGCAAAAAAAACGCAGATCCTGTTCCGCCTCAGGCAGATCCCCCGTCGGAACAGGAAGAGGAATCGGAAGAAGATATTGCTCCGGAAGAGGCAATTCCTCAAAATGTTGTTGCGCTCCCTCCGGTGATTCGTGACGATGACGAGGATGATACTGCTATTTTTTCGGAACAAAGTGAAAAAAAATCCCGTCAAAAGGTGGTTTCTCTTCCGGTAAACGGCAGTACTTCCGCCGGAGCAAGGCCCCGCGGAACTGTCCGCCCCATCTCCACTGACCTGCCTCAGGAACTTCTGGACTCGGTTTTTGACGGAGTAGCTTCCGACCGCCCGGATGGCTACACCCCCCGCAAGCCCCGAAAGCGCCCGGAATCCAAACCATCTGCATTGAGCGAAGATTACCGCGCAGCCGCGCCTGCCGTCGAGCCGCCTCCTCAGCACGCCGCAGAAGAAGGCCGCATTGCCAAGCTGAAAGCAAAAGCAGACGCTTTTGCCGACTCCATGTTCTCCCAGGCCGGCGGAACTGACGAGGACACAGAGATGGCCGAACGCTATATTCCCGGAACCGACGAAGAGCAGCTGCCTCCGGAGCCATCAGAGGAGGAACGCAAAAAAAAGAAACCCGAACCCAAACCCCGTCGGGCGCGTCCGGTAAAGAAGGATTTTCCGCCCCAAAAGATGGCGCGCATCTGTTCTGCCGGTCTGCGTTTCATGGCGCAGCGGCTGCACATTATCATCTTCCTGACCTTGATCAGCGCTTACCTCACGATTGGATATGAAACCGTTCTTCCCTTCCCCTCTATTCTCTCGCAGCAGCCCCGCATCATCACGATGGTTCAGCTGGTGCTGTTAGGTATTTCTCTGGTCTTGAGTTTTGACACCGTCCGCAACAGTTTTGTTCGCTTTAAGGACCGACTGTTCTGTCTGGATACCGTGGCCAGTATATCTGTTTTGTTTACCATCGCCGATGCGGTTTTCTTTTGCGTCACCGGCCGCGACGGCCCCCTGCCCTATTGCACACCGGCTCAACTGGTGCTGCTCTGCTATACCTGGGGGAACTATGACCGCAAACTGGCAAATTATCTTGCCTGCCGCCAGGCCAGTCATACGCCGGAACCTCTGCGGGTAACGAAAGATCCCAAGCTCTGGAACAACCGGGATACCTTCACCAAAACAAAAGGGGATGCCCACGGGTTCGGTGCACAGATTCAGGCGCCTTCCGGCGCTGAGCAACTGCAAACCAGAGTGGCTCCTTTCATCCTTCTGGCCGGCGTTCTGCTCAGCGTACTGGCTTGTGTTCCCGGCGGTCATCCGGAGCGCATTTTCTGGTGTCTGTCTGCAATTCTAACCGTCGCAGCGCCGTTGGGCGGCCTGCTTTGCTATGGCCAGCCCTGGCTTCGGCTTACGCAGCGTCTGGAAAAGTCCGGCTCCTCCGTTGCCGGTTGGCCTGGAGTTCGCTCCGCTGCCGGCCCCGGCGGCATCCTGATTACCGATTCCGACCTCTATCCCCCCGGAACTGTGCAGGTCAACGGCGTTCGTCTTTACGGCGATGTGCCATTGGAGAAGCTCACCAGCTGCGCTGCCAGCCTGATTCGCATGTCCGGTTCCGGACTTACCAGTCTGTTTGAGGAGCTGGTGGAAGATCAGGGCGGCTTTGCCCGCCACGTGGACAACTTCCAGTGCTACGAAGCCGGCGGTCTGTCTGGTTCCATCCGGGGCGAATTGGTCATGGTCGGCAACGCCAACTTTATGGCCATGATGGACGTTCCCCTGCCGCAGGAGCTGAAGGTCAAAAATGCTGTATTCTGCTCCATCGACGGTTCTCTTCGGGGCATTTTTGCCTTGAACTACCGAAAAAGCTCCGTGGTTCGTCCTGCCGTGCAGTCTCTTCTGCAGGCCAAGCTGATTCCCGTTCTCGTTCCGAGAGACTTCAATGTGACTCCCGCTGAGATTCGTCAGCGCCTTCGCATTCCGGTGGAAAAGATGGAGTATCCGCCTGTGGAGCGCCGGCTAGAGCTGACCGATCCCGATCAGGAGCATAACGAAACCTTGTGTGCTCTCATGACCCGGGACGCCATCGACACCTATGCCGAGACCATTGTCGGCTGCCGTCGGATGCGGAGGATCATGTACTCCAGCTGTATTTTGGCTCTGGTTGCGTCCATCACCGGTTTGCTGCTGGGTTATTTTCTGACCTCCATGGCGGCATTTACCTCATTGACCGCCACCAATCTGCTGATCTTCCTGTTGATCTGGCTGGTGCCCTCGTTGATGCTTTCCGGCAAGGTAAATCGATACTAAAACCCTTTTGCACGTATTTTGCAGAAAGGCCGCAAAAAGCAGCCTCACGAGTTATCGCGAGGCTGCTTTCGTGTATAAACAGGATCCTTTTCTCTCTTTACCCAGCGCGTTACTCGCCCTCGCCCAGATTGCCAAAGTTGGCAATGTCTGCGCGACTGACTTTACCGGTGAATTCATAGTCCTTTCCGGGCAAAATCGCATTCAGCGCAATGCCGGCGATGGCTGCAATTGCAAGCCCCGTCAGGGTTATGCTGGTGTCTGTAAACTGGAAGGTCAGGCCATCGGAGAAGCCCAGTCCGCAGACAAAGATCACGCCGACAATAATCAGATTACGAGATTTGGTCAAATCCACCTTATTCTCCACCACATTGCGCACACCGATGGCGGAAATCATGCCGTAGAGAACAAAGGAAACACCGCCGATAATAGAGGCCGGCATGGTGGAAATGATCGCGGAGAACTTCGGAATAAAGGACAGAATCACGGCATAAATCGCTGCCAGACGGATCACCCGGGGGTCATAGACCTTGGACAGCTCCAGCACGCCGGTGTTCTCTCCGTAAGTGGTATTTGCCGGACCGCCGAGAAAACCGGCAAAGGCCGTTGCCAGACCGTCGCCAAGCAAGGTGCGCTGCAGACCGGGATCTTCAATGAAGTTCTGTTCTGTCGTGGCAGAAATGGCGGAAATGTCGCCTACGTGCTCCATCATAGAGGCAATGGCGATCGGGGCCATAACCAAGATAGAAGTGATGTCAAACTTGCACAGTTGGAAATTCGGCAGACCTACCCAGCCCGCCTCGGAAACAGAGGCAAAGTTCAGAATGGCGGAACCGTCCGGATTGGTCACTCCAACAGCATTTAATACCACAGCAAACAGATAGGCAATCAGAACCCCCATTAAAATCGGGATAATTTTGAACATACCCCTGCCCCAGATGTTAAAGAAGATAATCACAGCCAGCGCAACAAAGGCAATCAGCCAGTTGGTGGAAGCATTGGAAATTGCGGAGCTGGACAGCGTCAGACCAATGCAGATGATGATCGGCCCGGTCACAACCGGCGGCAGATAGCGCATTACGCGTTTTACGCCCACCACGCGAATCACCAGTGCCTGCACCAGATAGAGCGCACCGGCAACCACAACGCCGCCGCAGGCATAGGCGACTTTTTCGTTTGCTCCCATAGTGGCATAGGCTCCGGTGTTCAGGTTCGCCACCGTAGCAAATCCGCCCAAAAATGCAAAAGAAGAACCCAGGAACGCAGGCACCTTCATCTTTGTGCATACGTGGAAAATCAACGTGCCGATGCCGGCGCAAAACAGGGTGGTGGAAACGGTAACGCCCCGGGTCAATGTCTCGCCGCAGGCCGCCTGAAAATATCCCATCACAAGAATCGGCACCAGAATGGTCGCACCGAACATGGCGAACATGTGCTGCAGTCCCAGAATTAAGGTTCTTGGAATGCCAAGTTCCTTGACGGAATCTCGGATTCCCTCCGGCGGAATGGTTTTTCGTTCTTTTTTCATAAAAACTCCTTTCTCTCTCATCCAAATATACCGTTCTGTATTATACTGCTACATTTAAATACCGTCCAGCATTTGTGCAATTTTCTATTTTTGATTGTGCGAACGAACATCTTTAAATCGCAAATTGCCTGCAGAACAATCATCTTCCATTTGATATTCAAGATTTACAGGATGGGAAAAACATGATATGTTATAAAAGCTTTGTTGTTTCCAGCAGTAATCCAATCCGCTCTGCTGCAATCTACAGCAAATTGCGTAACCAACCTAAATAAACGAGGAGAGAAAAACGCATGTTAACCGGTATCATAGTTTGTTTCATTATGGCGCTTGCCGCCACGTGGCTGGCCACCCTCCAGCACATCATCGGCGCGCCTCTGCTGGGACTGTTTCTTGGCATCCTTCTGGCCAACTGCATGCCCCAGAAATTTTTATCCAACTCCAAGTCAGGCGCCGGATTCTGCTCAAAGCGCATTCTGCGGGTAGGCATCATTCTGGCCGGCGGCACCCTGAACTTCACCGCCATCCTGAAGGTTGGCGCAAAGGCACTGCCTCTGGTTATCGGCGCCATCTGCATTTCCTTTCTTGCCGCGTGGCTGTGGGGCAGAATGATGCGCGTGCCCGGAAACACCCGCCTTCTGGTGGGCGGAGGCACCTCCATCTGCGGCGGCACAGCGGTCGCCACTCTGTCTGCCGTCATTGATGCTAAAGAGGATGAAACCGCCTACGCCATGACCTCTATCTTCCTGTGGGACATTCTGGCCTGCATTATCTGGCCTTACGTGGCAGTTGGTCTGCACTTCACTCCGGATCAATACGGTTTGCTGGGCGGCGTCGCCATTAACGATGTATCCTCCGTCACCGCAGCAGCCCAGTCCTTCAACACGCTGATGGGGGACGCAGCCTATAATGCGGCCGGAGTTTCCGGCGGCGATCTGGCCATGATCGTCAAACTGACCCGCGTTGCGATGCTGGTCGTGGTGGCCGTTGTCATGACCATCTGGCATCAGGTAAAGCTTCAAAAGGAGAACAAGACCATCAGCGACAATGCTTCCGGTAAGTCCATTGCCCGAAACATTGCCGGTGCATTCCCCTTCTATGTGCTGGGCTTTCTGGCGCTGGCCATCGTCAATACGCTGGTAAACTTCAAGGGCATCACACTGGGAGCCACCAATCTGAGCAGTGTGCTGTCTACCCTGTATAAATTCTGCTTTGCCATGGCTCTTGTGGGCGTAGGCTACAAGATCAAAATCAAAGATCTGTTCACCAAGGGCGTAAAACCCATCGTGTTGGGCGGTCTGACCTGGGCCACTGTGGCAGTGATCACGTTGGTGTATGCTGCAATACTTGGCTGAGCAAAAATCAATTCTTTGCCCATTTTCTTTTTTCAACGCATGGTTCCCATTGCGCATACTTTTCTTTTTCCGGAAAGCATGTTATAATCTCAGTCAATAACAAACTTTTCTGTGGAGGTTTCGCCATGCAATTTAAAGAGCACGAAGGCCACGGCCGCTTCGACACCCTGTTTTACGAGTTGACCTGGCCGATTCATTGGGATCAGATGCTGAATTTTGCCTCGGTTTTGATCCATAAGTATTTCTGGGCCGGTCAGGCAGACGGCAGTCATCCCATCAAGGTGGAGATTGGTGCCTCCGCCGGCGATCGCCCTACCGATGTCACCAATCAGGTCGCACAGGCAAATTTTGAGCCCTGCAAAGCAGAGTTTGCTTCCGCTCCTTCCGGCTTCCTTGTCGTGACCGGCTATGCAGAATCCATGAAGGTGGACATGCGCATCACCTTCTGGAATGAAACCAATCAGGTATTGCTTCAGCTTCGGGACGACAGCGCCATTCAGGGCAGCGGCACACCCCAGGTCTACAATCATTTTATGGATGCTCTGGAAATTTGGGGGCATATCACCACCGTAAAACGGGGAATGGCAAAAGACTGATTTCTAGCACAAAAAAACGAAGTCGAAAACAGCTTGTTTTCGACTTCGTTTTTTTCATTATCTTCTGTCAAACAGAAGATAGGCACTTTGCAAACCGCATCAGCTGTTCTGCCGTTCGGCTCAAATTGCTCTTTGCAGTCTCCGGCTGCATTGCCTGCTCCAGCGTCATAATTCCCGGCAGAATCGGGAAAAAGGCGTCAATGCCATGCTGATTGCAAATGCTTGCTTCCGGCTTCACGCTGCCCGCCAGTGCAACCACCGGAACACCGTATTTTTTTGCGCAGGCCGCAACTCCGGCAGGAGTCTTCCCAAAGGCGGTCTGACCATCTAAGCAGCCCTCACCGGTAATAACCAGATCTGCCTCCCTCACCGCCTGTTCCAACTCCACTGCAGACAGAACAATTTCAATACCTGGCTGCAGCTCTCCTCCCAGAAAGCTCAGGAAGGCAAACCCCAAGCCGCCTGCCGCGCCGACACCGGGTACGGTTCGATGGTCTGTACCGAAGGTTTCGGCCACCACATCGGCATAATGTCCCATCGCACGATCCAAGAATTGCTTTTCTTTCTCGGTTGCAACCCCCTTCTGCGGCCCGAACACGTAGGTGCAGCCGTTTTCACCGCAGAGCGGGTTGGTTACGTCACAAGCAATCTGAAACCGACATTCCGCCAGCTCAGGACGCACGTTATGAACATCAATCTGCGCAACGCGGCCAAGGCTGTCCGCCACCGGAGGACAATCCGCCCCTTGATCGTCCAGAAAACGCCAGCCCAGTGCAGATAGCATGCCGATGCCCCCGTCATTGGTCGCGCTTCCTCCGATGCCGATGATAAAGCGGCGGCATCCCTGTTCCAACGCATCCAGAATCATTTCGCCCACGCCAAAAGTCGAGGCGTACAGCGGCTCCCGCCGTGAAGACAGGGTAATGCCGGCCGCAGAAGCCATCTCCATAACCGCCATATTCTGCTGTTTCAGCAGACCATAAGCCGCCTCTACCCGACCTCCGTAAGGGCCGGTGACACAAACCGTGCGCATCTCACCACCGAAGGCATCCACCAGCGCCTCCGTTGTCCCCTCCCCGCCGTCGGCCATGGGCTTGACCATCACTTCTGCTTCCGGATCTGCCCGGAGTATCCCCCTGCGGATGGCATTGCCTGCATCCAGTGAAGATAAACTCCCTTTTAATGAGTCAATGGCTACAACAACTTTCATACCTGCTCTCCTTAAACAATATCCAGCATTGTCGGGTGATTCGGTGCCGGAAATGCCCGATTCAGCTCCCCAAGTTCTTCCTCGGTCAGACAGAAAGACATCGCCTGTGCATTTTCCTCCGCATGACTCGGGCTGGATGTTCTGGGGATGGCAATCACATTAGGCTGCTGCAGCACAAAATTCAGCAGCACCTGCGCCGGTGTCGCCCGATGATGCTCTGCGGCACTCTGAACTGCCGGAGCCTGGAATAATCCTCTCCGCAAGGTTCCGCCCTGCGCCAACGGACAATAAGCCATCATGGCAATGTTCTTTTTCTTCAGCCATGGGAGCAGATCATACTCCACACCACGAGAGCCGAGATGGTAGAGCACCTGATCGGTAATACAGTGTTCTCCCAGACCGCTCTGCATCAGCTCCTGCATATCGGCCAGATCCAGATTGGACACTCCCCAACTGCGAATGCGTCCCAGCTCCACTTGCCGCTCCATCTCTTCTGCAGTTTCCCGCAACGGAACAGAACCTCTCCAATGAAGCAAATACAGGTCTAGATAATCGGTTCCCAACCGTTTCAGCGATGCGGTCAGACTTCTCTCCAGCCGGCCTCGTCCCGCATTGTGGGGATAAACTTTCGAAACAAGATACAGCTTGTCCCTATCTATATCACAAATGGTCTCTCCGATCAATTGCTCCGATTGTCCCTCTCCATACATTTCCGCCGTATCAATCAGCGTCATTCCGCACTCGATGCCCCGGCGAATCGCCGCCTTCTCCTGAGCACGGGGATGGAGTCCCTGCCCCAAATACCAGGTTCCCTGTCCAATGCGGGAAACCTGAACACCGTTTGCCAAAGTCAGCTGTGACGCAAAGTTTTTCTCAGCCTGCATATCGCATACCTCCTGCAATATCCGAAAATTTTAATTGATACAAAGGGAGTCTTTTGCAAGCAGAAGCACCGCATTCCGCATGCGCGGAATGCGGTGCTTCTGTACCCAGGGGATAGAAAGAAAAGAGAAAAAGGAGATGTAAATCAAGTACTACGGGAGGATTCACTGTTCTTTACGCACTTCAACACCAGTAATCTGCTCATAAAACTTGAGAATAGCAGAGTGGTCACACTGACCACAGTCATGATTATGCAACCACTGGAGCATTTCCTGCACCTGAGCCGTCAACAACATCGGAGTGCCCAAGCCATGGCCAGTGTCTAGCGCATTGTTTAAATCCTTGATGTGGAGGTCAATCTTAAAGCCTGGCTTGAAGTTGCCCTCCATCATCATAGGCACCTTGGCATCCATGACTGTAGAGCCAGCCAGACCGCCGCGGATCGCGGCAAACACCTTCTCGGGATCAACACCGCACATGGTGGAGAGGGAGTAGGCCTCCGCGCAGGCAGCAATGTTGACGGCCACGATAATCTGGTTGGCCAACTTGACGGTATTGCCAGCGCCGTTGACGTCGCCGCAGTGGACAACGGAAGCGCCCATGACCTTCAGCAGATCCTGATATTTGTCGAACAGCACCTTTGGGCCACCGCACATGAAGGACAGCGTACCATCGATAGCCTTGGGCTCGCCGCCGGAGACGGGCGCGTCCATCATATTGATGCCGTGCTTGGCGCACTCCTCGGCAATGGCTTTGGACTCCAGAGGGGCAATGGAGCTCATATCGATGATATCCAGGCCGGGCTTCGCACCCTCAACAACACCGCCTTCGCCCAGAACGGCGGCGCGGACATTGGGGGAGTTGGGCACCATAATGAGCACCACGTCGCTGTTGGCGGCGACGTCGGCATTGCTCTTGCCCCGCTTCGCGCCGCTGGCGACCACATCGTCTAGCGCTTCGGCGGCAAAGGGATCGAAAACGATGACATCATAGCCCGCCTTCAGCAGGTTCTTGCTCATGGGACGGCCCATGATGCCCAGACCGATAAAACCAACTTTCATTGAACGTTCCTCCTGTTCGATGATATATCTCATTTCTGATTTACAGATCAGCGGTCGTCTGGATCGCCTGTTGGATATGAGCCACAGTCAGACCCATGTGCTCCAGAATGTCCGCATAGCAGTGGGCGGAAGAGCCGAACTCATCGTTGACACCCACGAACTCGATGGGCTTGCACGCCTTGCACATCGCTTCCGCGATCGCGCCGCCCAGGCCGCCGATGACGCTGTGTTCCTCAGCGGTGACGACGCCCTTGCAGTCGGCGGCCAGTGCAACGATGGCATCCTTGTTCATCGGCTTGATGGTGCTGACATTGACCACCTTGACGGAGATCTTGCCCTCCAATGCCTCGGCGGCTTCCATTGCCTTGCCGACCATCACGCCGCAGGCGAACACGCACACATCCGTGCCCTCCCGCAGAACGGTAGGTTGACCCAGCACAAAGGGCTTCCCTTCCTCGGTCACGTTGGGGTAATCGTTGCGGTTCAGGCGCATATAGACTGGACCCTTGCTATCGGCCATGTATTTCGTCATCTCGATGGCCTCGTTGGCATCAGCAGGGACGATGACCTGCATATTGGGAATGACGCGCATATAGGCGATGTCGTCAATGGACTGGTGGGTCGCACCGTCGCCGAAGTCGGAGCAGCCAGCAGAAGAGCCGCAGATCTTCACGTTTAGCTTGCCGATGGAAATGCTCTGACGGATCTGGTCATAGGCGCGACCGCAACAGAACACGGAGAAGGAATTGATGAAGGGGATCTTGCCCAACCGGGACAGGCCGCCGGCCACGCTGGCCATGTTGGCCTCCGCGATACCCAGCTCAACGTGTTGCTCTGGCAGTGCTTCCTCGATCTTCTTGCCCTGGGTAGAGCCGCCGAGGTCGGCGTCCAGAACAATAATGTTTCTGTTCTCCCGGCACAGAGCGAGCAACGTGTCACCATAGGCAGTTCTCTGATTGGTGCAACTCATGACTTGCTCCTCCTCTCACTTGGACAGCTCTTCGAGCGCCTGATCGTACTGTTCCTGTGTCAGCGCCACATTGTGGCACCCGGGCACGTTCTCTGCAAAGCTGATACCCTTGCCCTTGATGGTGTGGGCAATAATGGCAGTAGGCTTATCCGTGCAGGCCTCGGCGGCATCCAGCGCCGTCAGGATCTGCTCCATATCATGGCCGTCGATCTCAATGACGTTCCAGCCGAAGGCCTCCCACTTTGCACCGATGGGGTTGGAGTTCATGCGCTTCTCAATGGGGCCGACACACTGCAGACCGTTGTTGTCGATGATGGCGCACAGGTTGCTGGACTTGTAGAAGCCGCCAGCCATGGCCGCCTCCCAGATCTGGCCTTCATCCATCTCGCCGTCGCCGACCAGCACATAGACCCGGTTGTCCTTCTTGTCCATGCGCAGACCCAACGCCATACCCAAGCCAAGGCTCAAGCCCTGTCCCAGCGAGCCTGTACCCGCCTCAATGCCGGGGGTGCCCAGATGGGGATGTCCCTGCAGATAGAAGCCCACATCTTTGCAGTGCTTCAGATCCTCGACTGGGAAGAAGCCCGCCTCCGCCAGCGCGGAGTACTGCAGGATCGCCACATGACCCTTAGAGAGCAGGAAGTAGTCTCTGCCCTCCCAGTCCGGATTCTTGGGGTTGTACTTCATCTTGTGGAAATAGAGCGCGGCGACAAGATCCGCGGCGGAGCAGCTGCCGCCCACATGACCGGCCACTCCGACACCGATGCACTTGATGCAGTCGCGTCTCAACAGCTGACCCTTGGCGGTCAGTTCATCAATCAATTCCTTGCTGTATGCCATTTTGTCATTCCTCCTTAAACTGCTGCGCGAAAAAGCGCTGGGCAATGGGGGCGTCCTGCTTGAAGCCGTTGGGAGCGTACGCCTCGCAGCTGACGTGCAAGTCATAGCCGATCTCCTTCAGCGCGGCAATAAACGGCGCATAGTCCGCCTCATCCGCCTTATCCGGGAACACCCGGCCGGTAGGATTGGCGAAGTGGACATGGCGGAGATAGTCCCGACCGTTGTCCACCAGATGCTGAACAGGCTCATGCTCCTCGGTGAGGTGATAGAAGTCCACTAGCACCCGCACGTTGGGGGCATCCACGTCTTTGGCCAGTTGTACGCCCTCGGCAAAAGTATTGATGAGGTTGCACTCCGCCTTACGCAGGGGCTCGATGACGATGGTAATGCCGTGCTCCTGGGCAACCGGGCCGACCTGCTTGAGCAGAGCAACGACCTGCTGATAGCCCACATCCATTGGGAAGCCTTCCGGCACGTTCTTGGCTGGGCCGCTGCCAAAGACCAGATACTGCACACCCAGCTCCTCATCTAGCGTCAGCGCGCAGCGGACGTAGTCCATGATGGCGTCCATGTCCACGCCCGGGCCGGTCAGTCGCATAGTGGCGGGGAAGAAATTATTGCTAGTCTCACAGGGAATGTTCGCTTTTTTCAGCCGCTGCTTCAGCACATCCATCGCCTCAGCATCTAGCGCCATCATCTGGGCGGTGGGCAGCTCCACATAGTCATAGCCGAAAGCGGCCAGATCCTCGATCCACTCGATGCCTGTTCCGTCTGGCTGGGTGGAGACCATATTCAGGCAGCATCCAAATTTCATGGTGTCGCCCTCCTCACTTGGTGGGATCGATGATGATCTTCAGGAAATCATCCGGCCGGTTGAGCAGGTCGTCGAATGCCTGAGGCGCTTCCTCCAGAGAAACGACCTTGGAGATCAGCTTGTCAGAGGCCATTTTTCCGCTGCCCAGAATGTCCACCATCTCGCCAAACTCCTGATGGGTGTAGTTGAACGAGCCGATGACGCTACGGGCGGAGCAGACGATGTCTTGCATATTCAGGGTCATTTCCTTCTGGTTCATGCCGATCCAGTAGGAGCATCCGGCGATCTTCAGCGCCTTGATGGAGAGGTTCGCCGTCGGCTCAACGCCGCAGCACTCAAAGGACACGTCGATCATGTGGCCGTCGGTGAGCTTCTTGATCTCCTCCAGCGCATCCACCTTGCCGGTGTTGATGGTGTAAGTAGCGCCCAACTCCTTGGCGATCTTCAATCTGGGGTCGCTCAGGTCGGCCATAATGATCATCTTGGGCTGATCCAGCAGTACCAGCTGAAGCATACAATCGCCGATCGTGCCTGCGCCGATGATGAGGACGATCTTGTCCTTCAGACCACCGGCTTTTTTATATGCGCCGTAGGTCACGGCGTAAGGCTCAGTCAGCGCGCCCTGATAGAAGGACGTGCCCTCAGGCAGGGAGTAGAGTAGCTTTTCCGGCACTGAGACATACTCGGCCATTGCGCCGTCGGTGTCCAGCACGCCGAAGAATTTCTTGTTCAGGCAAAGCATCGTGAGGCCGCGGCGGCAGTTCTCACAGGTGCCGCAGAAGTTGATGGGCTGAGGAATGACAGCTTCGCCCACCTTGAACTTTTTGACGTCGTCGCCGACGGCGGCGACCTCAGCAGCAAATTCATGCCCCATGGTCAGCGGAGGAATACGACGGCCGGTCTTACCGGTATATCCGTGGGGATCGCTTCCGCAGATGCCGCAGGCACACACGCGCAGCAGGCATTCGTCCTTTGCAGGTGTGGGGGTAGGCACTTCCTGCACTTCCAGATGATAGGGGGCGAGGTATCTCAGTGCTTTCATGAACAAGTTCCTCCTGACTTTTAAAGTAATGTGAGGGTCAGATTACTTTTCCCAGCCAGCCTCGGTAAACAGCTCATTGTTCTTCTCGAACAGCAGACGGTTGTTCTCCATATGTGCCTTCATGGTGACAATGGCTCTGTGCTCGTCGTGGGCCTCGATGGCCTCAATGATCTGCTGATGGAACGGGAGCGCACCGCCATAGCCGAAGCCGCGCACCGTCTGATACATCGCGCTGTTGAGGATGTCCCAGAGGATCTCATACGTCGCAATGATCAGGGCGTTGCCGGTACTTCTGGCGATGGTCATATGGAACTCCATATCGTCCTCCGCGAAGCTGGTAACGGTTCTGGTAGCTTCGTCCATCTGCCGCGCCAGCAGTTCCTTCAGCCGGGCAATGTCCTTGTCCGTGGCCCGGCGGGCGGCCAGACCGGCGGTCTCGACCTCGATGACCGAGCGGAACTCCAGCACCTCATTGGTGTTGTGGGGCTGAAGGTAGGCGCTGGGAAGCAGCGCGGTCTTAACCTGCTGACTGAGGTCGGCCTCCTTGACGAAGGAACCCTCGCCAAAGCGGGTCTCCACAAGACCCATAACGGCCAACTTCTGTAAGGCCTGGCGGATCGTCACCCGGCTGACTCCGAAAATGCTGCCCAGCTCCGCTTCGGAGGGGAGCTTCATGCCGGAGACCCATTCCCGGTCGATGATCTGCTGCTTCATCTGTTCAAATACCTGTTCGCTGATACTTTCTTTCTTGATGGGGTTCAATGCCATGCCAATCGCTCCATTTCTGCTTATGTGGTTTTATGTTGTCATGGTTATTTTATAATGACAAGGAGAAAGATGTCAACCGGACAGCCATCCAACAATTTTGCTGTATACTTACTACCTGTAATACAAGTATGCGTTTTTTTCAGGTGTTTGTCAATAGCAAAATTAACATTTTAAAAAAAGAGTGTTCTATCCCTGAAATTCCGGCTCACTCCGCCGGAATTTCAGGGATCAGCAGGTAGGAATCCCACTGTCCACCGGCATAGACCTGGTGTCGGCCGCGGTTGCGTGTGTCAGCCACGACAGCCTGCGGATCGTCCAGACCCATGTAGTCAAATCCTGCAATGGCGAGCTCCAGACTCTCTCCAGCGTGGAAGCGCAGACTAGTCGGCCAGAAGCCCAGCTCCAGCTCCACCGGCTCGCCCCGGGTCAGTAGCTGAGGATGGTCGAAGGTATGGAACGGCTCGCAGGGGGTGGACTTATCCGCATCCAGCTCCCGCAGAGAGGCGCGGAGCATGGTATTCGGCCCGGTGTACTGGATCTGCACTGCATCATTGAAGCGGTACTCCCCGTCCGTGCCCAGTTTGCCGATCTTGGCATAGACATCAGCGTCGATGTTGTCCAGCGCGGTCAGGCACACCTTCAGCTTTATATAGCCGGTGATCTCCGTCTCCTTGTCGAAGGTATAGCGCAGGCGCAGAGCGCTCTTGCCATCGTCGCTGATGTAGGCGGCGATCTGCTCCTGTTGGGCAGGCTCGTCGCTCAGGACACCCTCTGCCGGATGCAGATAGAGCTTGCGCAACTGTTGGCGGACAAGAGGGAAGCTCTCCTCAGGGCGGCCAACGGTGTCCGTTCCGCCGGGATCAAGGACAGACATACGCACCCGGGGCGTGTTCTCCCAGCCGTTGTCGATGCCCTTGCAGTAGTGGTCATAGAATTTCAGCAGGTCGGCGGTGTTCTCTGGGCGGTACTGATCCGGCCACTCGTTGGTATTGTGCACCCGCAGCCACTTCTCTTTGGAGGAGATCTTGCGGAACCCCTCAAACGTGCCGCGCACATGGACCTGACTGCCGTAGCTGGCCACCACATAGGCCGGGCACTCGATCTTCTTGAAGTCAGCGGCCTTCTCCTTCCAGTAGTCGTTATACAGCGGATACGCCATCATACCGGCGCGGAGATCCTCCATCTCATAGTTGCCGAAGCACATCACATCCCGCTGCACGACGTAGCGAGGGATGCCGCCGCGCATATACTCGTCCACATACATATTGGCGTGACCCTCCCAGGGGGCGATGCAGGCCAGATGGGGCGGACGCGCCGCAGCAGTGTACCACTGGGTGATGCCCAGCCAAGAGTTGCCCTGCATGGTGACAGCGCCGTTGCACCAGTCCTGCGCTGCCAGCCACTCGATGGTGTCGTAGTTGTCCTCGGCGTCCTGGGTATCGAAGTAATGGGCGCGTCCCTGGCTCATGCCCACGCCGCGGATGTCCAGATTGACCAACGCATAATGATTGTTCACCCAGAAGGCGGGGTCAGCGGCCTCGAACATATTCAGCTCAGAGGTCGTGCCTAGCGGCACGTCCATCCGGTTGGGGTGGCCGCTCATCTTGGCACAGAAATCATAATTGGCATAGGAGCCGTTCTTGCCAAAGATGCTAGAGCACAGAATGGCAGGCACCTTTTCATCGTCGTTGGGGCGGTAAATATCCGCTCGGAGGATGCAGCCGTCCCGCATGGGAATGGCCGCATCCCGCTCCAGCAGAATGTCACAGTCTAACGGCTTCGCGCCCTCGATATGCACATACCCCTTGGGCAGCACTACCGTCTCCGGGCAGTAGCCGTGGAAGTTAGAGCGCGGATCGTTCAGGGGCGTTGTCTTGCGGTAAAACTTCTTGCTTTCCATAGTAAAACCCTCCTGTCAGGCGTTGAATTCAGCGGCTGCTCTTGTCGTAAGGCTCACCGGCGGCGGCAGGGCCCTGCGCACCAGTAGAAGAGATAGCCAGCACGATGAGCGTGACCACGAACGGGATCATGCGGTAAATGAATGCGTCGATGTTCAGTTTTGCCAGGAACGGGATCGCGGAGTAGACCGCCGAGAGTGTCTTCATCGTTCCGAAGAAGAACGCGGCGAACACCACGCGGCCGGGCTGCCAGCGGCCGAAGATTAGCACGGATACGGCGAGGAAGCCATAACCGGCCACCGTGGCGTTGAATTCCGTCGCGGTGGGGACGATGAGCATAACGCCCGCCATGCCCGCTAGCGCGCCACAGATAAGCACTCCCGCATAGCGCATCCGGTAAACGTTGATGCCTACGGAGTCCGCCGCCTGGGGAAACTCGCCGCAGGCCTTCAGCCGCAGGCCGAAGCGGGTCTTGTTGATGAGGATACCGCCGAGAATAGCAATGGCAATAGCAATATAGAAGGAGATGTAAACGTTCTTGAAGAAAATATCACCGATGATGGGGATCTTGCTCAGGCCGGGCACAGCCTCGATGCGGAAGCGGTTGGCAAAGCCGATCTGTTGGCGACCGATGATGAGGCGGGCGGCAAAGATCGCCACCGCCGGAGCGGCAATGTTCAGGGCAATACCGCTGATAGCCTGATTGGCACCAAAGTTGATGGAAGCCAACGCGTGCAGGGCGGAAAATGCCATTCCTGCTGCAGCCGCAATGAGCAGAGCAACGATGAGCTGCAGCTGAGCGGGCATTCCGGCGGGAGCAAAATGAAGGAACAGGCAACCGCAGAACGCACCCATGATCATCATACCTTCCACGCCGATATTGATGATGCCACCCCGCTCACAGAACATACCGCCGATACCGGCGACAATCAACGGTGTGGCGAACAGCAGAATCTGCTGCACGAAAAAGATGAACATACTCACAGAAGATACCTCCTCACGCTTTGGGCAGGATCGGAACGGTGCTCTGCTTCTTCTCCGCTCTGCGGCGGACAGCCTCGCGGAGGATGCCGCCGAAGCGCTGGGCGAAGGCACAGCAGAAGATGATGGACGCCACAATTACGTCAATGAGCTCCGCGGAGAAACCATAGATCTGCAGGCTGCTGCCGCCGACCTGGAAGTAGGAGATGAGCAGGCCGGCGGCCACGATACCCAGCGGATTCAGCTGACCAAGCAGGGCGACGGCGATGCCGTAGAAGCCCGTGCCGTTGACGGAGTCAGTGACGCCAAGGTTGATGCCGCTGCTGGAGAGGTACACCAGACCGCCGCCGAAACCGGCCAGCGCACCGGCGATGAACATGGAGACAACGATGGACTTGTTTTCCTTGATACCGGCGTTCTTGGCCGCATAGCGGTTCGCGCCGCAGGTGCGCAGCTCGAAGCCGAAGGTAGTGCGGTTGAGCAGGATATAAATGACGATACCGATACCGATGGCGATGAGAATACCGCTGTTCGCACCGGCCGTACCGGAGCCGCCGACAGGGAACAGCTTGTCCAGCCCGGCCTTGGGCAGGGTCAGCCCGGCAGGGATGGACTTGCTGGTGCTCTTTTCGGCGCTGTAAATCAGCTTGATTTTTTTAATCAGGAAGCTGACGCCGTAGGTGGCGATAAAGTTCATCATCAGACCGGAAATGATGATATTCACATTCCGATAAGCGGACAGCAGACCGGGAACCATAGCCACCAGACCACCGGCCAGCACAGCGATAACCCAGGTAAAGCCGCCGGTCACAGTGCCGATGAGATGTGTGACCAAAATGGCAGTGAACGCACCGGCCACATACTGACCGGAGGCGCCAATATTAAATGTACCGGTCTTGAAGGCAAAGCCCACCGACAGGCCGCACATGATGAGCGGTACGGCGTAGTAGCAGATGCGCCCCATCGTCTTAGCAAAGCCGGACAGGCCGAAACCGCCGGTGGCTATGGTTCGGATGGCGGGCAGAGCCGTACCCGCATTGCAAATGAGCAGGATAATGAGACCAATCAAAAGACCCATGATGATGGAGATGATCGAAGAGACCAAGCTCTCCGCCATGGGAGAGGAGAGTATCTTCCCTCCGGAACGTTCCTTTTTCATGCTGTCTCCTCCTTTTTCAGGCCAGCCATGTACTGACCCAGCTCCTTGGCGTCCACGCCCTGTGCATTCAAATTGCAGACCAGCTCGCCGTTATACATGACGAGGATGCGGTCGGAAATACCCAGCACTTCCTCCATCTCCAACGAGATGAGCAACACCGCGTGGCCGCTGTTGCGCAGCGCCATCAACTGACTGTGGATGTATTCTATTGCACCGACGTCCAAACCGCGGGTAGGCTGAACGGCGATGAGCAGTTTCGGCGCGCGGTTGATCTCCCGGGCGATAATGACCTTCTGCTGGTTGCCACCGGACATACTGCGGACAACAGTGGTCGTGCCCTGACCACTGCGGATATCGAAGCGGCTGATGAGCTCCTCGGTGTATGCCTGTGCGGCCTTGCGGTTCAAAAATCCGCCGTGTTGGAACTCCGGAGTGAAATACTCCTTTAATATACAGTTCTCTTGCATCGTGTAGTCCAGCACCAGACCATGCTTCTGTCGATCCTCCGGAATATGGGCGATGCCGTGAGTATTGCGATAGCGGATGTCCTTGTGGGTGATGTCCTCGCCACAGAGGGAGATGCTGCCCTCGTCCGCACCCATCAGGCCGGTGATGGTATAGGCTAGCTCACTCTGGCCGTTGCCGTCAATACCGGCGATGCAGACAATCTCGCCCTCCCGGACGTCGAAGCTGGCGTGACTGACGGCTAGCTTGCCGGTCTTTTTGTCCTTTACGCAAAGATCCTGTACATGGAGGACCACGTCACCCGGCTCTTGCTCCGGCTTCTCCGTCACCAGAGAGACCTTGCGTCCTACCATCATCTCGCTGAGTTGCTCCTTTGTGGTATCCGCCACGTCCACTGTGGAAACATACTTGCCCTTCCAGAGCACCGTGCACCGGTCGGCAACCGCCATGATCTCCGCAAGCTTGTGGGAGATGAAGATGATGGACTTGCCCTCTCTGGTCAGGTTGCGCATGGTCTGCAGCAGATCGTCGATCTCCTGTGGCGTCAGGACGGCGGTGGGCTCATCAAAAATCAGGATATCATTGTCCCGGTACAGCATTTTTAGAATCTCCACGCGTTGCTGCATACCGACGGTCATGGTGCTGACCTGCTTGTCAAAATCGACCTTCAGGCCATACCGCTTTGTCAGCTCCTCCAGCTTGCCCCGAGCCTCATTGAGGCTGAGCAGACCATGTTTGGTCGGCTCAACACCCAGCACGATGTTTTCCAGCGCAGTGAAGTTCTGCACCAGCTTGAAGTGCTGATGTACCATGCCGATGTGGTACGCGGTGGCGTCGTTGGGGTTTCTGATCTTGACGGGCTGACCGTTGATGCGGATCTCACCCTCGTCCGGCTGATACATACCGAACAGAATACTCATCAGTGTGGACTTGCCCGCGCCGTTCTCACCCAGAAGGGCGTGGATCTCGCCCTTCCTGACCTGTAAAGTAATGTTGTCATTTGCCACGATACCCGGAAATGTCTTTCGGATATGTAGCATTTCGATCACATTTTCGCTCATATGCTTCCTCCTGTGCAGAAATTGGAATGATAAAGAAAGGAGACCGCAAAAAAAATCGTGCGGCCACGTTTACTGTGGCCGCACGACTCGTGAAGTGTTCAGATCCAGAGTGCTGCCACTGGCAACGCATGAATGACAGGATCACTCAAAATAGTTCAGCGTGATGTAGTGCTCGGGCACCTTCTCCCAGAACTCGGGAACGGTCTGAGCGTCGTCACGGTCGGGATCGATCAGACTACTGTTCACGCCGTCGGTATCATTGATAAGCATATCAACATACTTGTCATACTCGGTCTGGGTGAACTTGGTCATCTTGGAGTGCTCCATAGCCAGACCAACGCCGCCCTCGGCCACGCCGAAGTTGACGACCTCGCCGCCGGGGAAGTTGCCGTTCTCCCACGCTTCCAGACCGGTCACAGTGGAAACGTTGACGTTCTTCAGGAAGGAGGTAATGATGACGTCGGACTCATAATACTGGTCGATGTCGCAGCCCATGCACAGGCCGTTGTTAGCCTCGGCGGCAGCCCAGATGGAGGGAGCAGCGCCGCCGCAGAATGCCGCGATCAACTGCGTACCGTCCTGATACCAAGCGGCGGCATAAGCCTGAATGTCAGCGCTGGGGTCGAAGGAGTTGGTGTACCAGTACTTAACGGTGATGCCATCGATGCCGAGCTCATGGGCAGCGTAGTTGACGCCCTGAACAAAACCGAAGCCTGCCAGATGGTTTGGACGGATCTGCATACCGCACATAATGCCGATGTCGGTGTAGCCCTCATAGACGGCAGCGACGCCAGCCAGAAAACCAGCTTGCTGCGCCTCAAAGAGGTAGTCCACTGCATTCTCGCCAGGCGTAGTGAAGCTGATCTCATTGCAGACGAAATACAGATCGGGATAGGCCGCAAACACATCCTCCATCATGCCAATGAAGTTACCGCCGGAGGTGCAGATGACCTCCGCACCGTTCATCTTTGCCAAGTCGATGGTCTCATACAGCGCGTCAATGGTGTTTTCGCTCGTTTCATAGTAGCCATAAGTGTGGTTATACTTCTCGCAGAACTGCTGAATGCCCTCATAGGTACTCTGGAAGAAGCCGCGGTCATTGATGCCTCCGCTGCCCGCCGCGCAGACCAGAGCAATCTCAGTCTCTCCAGAACCTGCTTTCTCTGTGTCTGATGCGGAAGCACTGTTGCCACCAACACTTTTTTCAGTTGCTGTTCCATCCCCTCCGCACGAGGAAAGCACTCCTGTCAACATGGCAACAACAACCAAAATTGCAATTAGCTTTTTCATGATTTATCTCCCTTCTCATTAGACATCTTGTCTTGTCGCATGCTTGTATTACAGCTTGTGTATAATATATATATATAT
>CAVLAO010000010.1:0-9136 GCA_963660915.1 Bacteroides sp. CAG:927
GCATATCGCAACTGGTTCCACAAGATTTTGAACTCCATGGATGTACCCTGGTCCAACGGTTTTATCGAAGGCTGCAACAACAAAATGAAAGTGCTGGCTGAAACGTGTTTGCTTTGGCATGCGTAATTTCTCCAATTTCAGAAGACGCATCCTGTTTTGCCACACATAAAAGCAGAGTCGGGAATGGCTCCCGACTCTGCTTGATATGTTTTACTTTTTCTCTACCCCAACTATTGACATAGAACCATATAAAAAGAGGCGTTGCCGATGGCAACGCCTCTTTAAGACGAAAGATAGAAGTAAAATTACTTCAGCTCGACCTTTGCGCCAACCTCTTCCAGCTTGGCCTTGATTGCCTCGGCATCTTCCTTGGAAGCAGCTTCCTTCAGAGTTGCAGGCACGCCCTCAACGGTAGCCTTGGCTTCAGCCAGGCCCTGGCCGGTGATCTCGCGAACGGCCTTGATGACCTTGATCTTGGAGGAAGCATCGAACTCAGTCAGAACGACGTCGAACTCAGTCTTCTCCTCGACCTCAGCAGCAGCAGCGCCAGCGCCAGCAGCGGGAGCGCCCATAGCAATAGCCTCGACACCGAAGGTCTCCTTCAGAGCGTCGGTCAGTTCCTTAACTTCGAGCAGGGACAGTGCCTTGATCTCTTCAACAATAGCATTGATATCAGCCATGATAATAGCCTCCTATTTATAATAATTTAAAAGTAGCCCTGTGGGCAGAACGCCGGGTGGTATTTACTCGGCGGCAGCTTCGCCCTTGTCGGCGATAGCAGCCATAACAGCGGTCAGGTTGGCAACAGGAGCCAACAGAGTGCCGACCAACTGCGCATAAACGTCCTTCTTGGAAGTCATGGAGGACATGACCTCGATTTCAGCAGCGGACAGAACCTTGCCTTCCATGAAGGCGGCCTTCAGATTGAACTTCTCGCCGAACTTCTTGGAATATTCGCTGATCAGACGGATGGGAGCAATGGGATCCTCAGTGCCGGTAGCCAGAGAAGTGGTGCCGTGCAGCTTTTCGTCCAGAGCTTCCAGACCCACGCTGTCCAGTGCACGACGCATCATGGTGTTCTTCACCACGGCGTACTCAACGCCTTCCTTACGCAGAGCGCTGCGCAGTTCGGTGTCCTCAGCTACGGTCAAACCGGAATAATCGATGATTACGCCGGACTCAGCGCCATTCAGACGCTCAACCAGAGCGGCAACAACTGCTGCCTTCTCATTGATAACATTTGCATTAGCCATTTGAAATTTCACCTCCGAAAATAAGAAAATCCTCCGCGTCAAAGCACAGGAGGACAACAATCAGAAAATATTATTTTCAGATCGCACTCTCGGCAGGCGGTCGAAACCATTACACATACCTGCTGTCTTTGAACGCAGAAACTATCTTACCAGAGGGAAAGCACTTTGTCAAGCACTTTCCCTCTAAATAAGCAAAATTACACCAACTTAGCGGAGCTGACGCGGATGCCAGGACCCATAGTGGTAGCCAGAGTGCAGCTCTTAATGTACTGACCCTTGGCAGCGGCGGGCTTGGCCTTGATAATAGCACCCATCAGAGCATCGAAGTTCTCCTGCAGCTTTTCAGCACCGAAGGAAACCTTGCCGATGGGGCAGTGGATGATGTTGGTCTTGTCCAGACGATACTCGACCTTACCAGCCTTAGCTTCCTGAACTGCCTTAGCAGCATCGGGAGTCACAGTGCCGGACTTGGGGGAGGGCATCAAGCCCTTGGGGCCCAGAACCTTACCCAGACGGCCAACCACACCCATCATATCGGGAGTAGCAATGACGACGTCAAAGTCGAACCAGTTTTCCTTCTGGATCTTCTCAACCAGATCCATATCGCCGACGAAGTCAGCACCGGCAGCACGAGCTGCGTCTGCCTTATCGCCCTTTGCAAAGACCAGAACACGAACGCTCTTGCCAGTGCCGTTGGGCAGGACGATAGCGCCGCGCACCTGCTGATCCGCGTGACGGGAGTCAACACCCAGACGAACATGAAGTTCAACTGTCTCGTCAAACTTTGCAGCAGCGGTCTTTACGACCAAATCCATAGCGTCAGCCGGATCATAAGCGACGCCCTTTTCGAGCAGCTTTGCGCTGTTCTGATATTTCTTACCTCTAAACACAGTCAGTTACCTCCTTAGTCAGCCACAATGACGCCCATGGAGCGCGCAGTGCCGGCGATCATGGACATGGCGGATTCAATGCTGGCAGCGTTCAGGTCGTTCATTTTAGCTTCAGCGATCTTGCGAACATCTTCCTGGCTGATGGTAGCGACCTTGGTTTTGTTCGGTACGCCGGAGCCAGACTCGATGCCGGCTGCCTTTTTAATCAGAACGGCAGCAGGAGCAGACTTGGTTACGAAGGTAAAGGAACGGTCGGCATAAACTGTGATCACAACAGGGATGATCAGGCCGGCATCGTTCTTCGTACGCTCGTTGAATTCCTTAGTGAAAGCAGCGATGTTAACGCCGTGCTGACCCAGAGCGGGGCCAACGGGGGGAGCGGGAGTTGCCTTGCCCGCGGGGATCTGCAGCTTAACATAGCCGGTGATTTTTGCATTCTTCTGTGCCACGAAGAGCACCTCCTCAAATATTAGGTAAAGATTTCGTCTGAAATTTGGTTTATCAGATTTCTACCAGCTCAACTTCATCAAGAGCCAGTTCAACCGGTGTTTCACGACCAAACATTGAGACGACAAGACGCACTTTATTTTTATCAAGATCAATCTCTTCCACGGTTCCAAGGAAAGACTCCATAGCGCCGTTGATGATCTTTACGGTGTCGCCGACGTTATATCCAACGACAATTTCATTCTTCTCCACACCCAGTGCAGCGATTTCCTCATCGCTGAGTGGAATACCTTTGTTGTCACCGCCGCCGACAAAGCCGGTTACACCGCGTACATTGCGTACAACGTGCCAACTTTCGTCGGTCATCACCATCTTGATCAACACATAACCGGGGAAAACCTTGCGCTCCACCGTTTTGGATCCGTTGTCGGTGATTTCAGTGACATTTTCCATGGGGATGGAAACCTCATGGATCAGGTCGTGAAGATTACGGCTGTCCACATGTTTCATAATTGTGGTGGCTACTGCATTCTCGTAGCCGGAGTATGTGTGGACGACATACCATTTTGCTTCTTCAGCCATGATTAAAACCCTCAACCCTGAGCCAGGTTGACCAGTGCTTTGACCACCGCAGCGGCCAACCAGTCAAACAGCCAGATCAGTACGCCGACAATCAGCACGACCAGGATAACAACAATCGTATTGCGGATGACCTGATTGCGGGTAGGCCAAACAACCTTCTTAAGCTCGCTCTTCATTTCACGGAAGTAACGGCCAATCGCCTTAAAACGGCGGACGAAAGCGTTGGGCTTCTTCTCCTTAGCCTTGGCGGGCTTTTCCTTGGCGGCGGTTTCCTGAACAGCCTTCTGTTCCTTGTCTGCCATAAAAAGACACCCTTCTTTCTTCAGCAAGTGATGGATCGCTTACTTGGTCTCGTCGTGGACGGTGTGCTTTCTGCAGAAGGGGCAATACTTGTTCAACTTCAGACGATCAGGGGTATTCTTCTTGTTCTTCATGGTATTGTAGTTTCTCTGCTTGCACTCAGAGCATCTCAGGGTGATCTTCACCCGTGCGCCGGCTTTCGCCATATCCAGGCACCTCCTTGTAATTATTCGATCGGGCACAAAAAAAGGACTTCGATGGTACCCGAAATAGGTATGTCCTCCGAAATCCAACACAAAACCGCCCAGATGTGCTCTGGACGAAGTGTAGAAGGTTTCGGCAGGAACGCTGCCTCCCTGATCTGACGAACAATATCATCGCAAAGGGGGATCTCACGCGCCTAAAAAAACGCGCAACAAATACACTCCTTCTCACAGGTGCTCCTATTCTACCATTAGAATGGAACTGTGTCAAGGAAAAATCTTGTCATTTTGCAGAAAAAAAGCTACAATAGTCCTACATTGAAAGAATAGAGGAGTGCTTGCAAAATGCGAATCATGGCGATTGACTATGGTGATGCCCATACTGGAGTTGCCATTTCTGACCGACTGGGTTTCGGTGCAGGTGTGGCGGAGACAATCGACAGTCGAAATCAGGACGTTGTAGTGGCTCAGTTAAAGAATTATATAAAAGATTACGAGGTTGAGGAGCTTGTGCTCGGCTATCCGAAAAATATGAATGGAACGCTGGGACCGCGCGCAGAAAAAAGCGAAGAACTGGCAGCACGGCTGCGGGAAGAAACGGGTCTTCCGGTTGTGCTTTGGGATGAACGCCGTACAACAGTGGATGCGCATCGAATTTTGTCGGAGGCAAATAAGCACGGAAAAAAACGAAAAAAAGTAGTGGATGCGGTGGCAGCAACGCTGATTTTAGAAGGCTATCTTACATTTAAACAAAGACAATTCTAATAAATCTGATTATGATGATTATGACTACAGGTTATTTTCCTTCAGCCAATGCAGAAGCCAGTCCGTAATGCGGGCGGTCATGCCCCAAAGGAGATGCCCCTCATAATTCCAGAACAGCATGGGCAAGAGATCACGACGTGGGTATTCTTCTATTAACTTGCGTTCCGCTTCCGGGAGCGCATCAAGAGAGTAAAATTTTCGCTCTACCCGCGCTTTTTGCGGCGGAGTGTAGCGCAGATAAGAGAGGGGAATAGTGAAGACCTCATCTACTTCTGCGGCATTTACAGAAATATTCTCTGCCCAGTTGTCTGGCAAACGGGCGAGAATCGGGAAAACAGGAAAACCAGACAGATGAATAACGTAATCCAGTGATCCCAATATTTCAATTTGATCAGGATTGAGCCCAAGTTCTTCCTGGGTTTCCCGCAGGGCACAATCCAACGGCGTCTCCCCACACTCTATGCCGCCGCCTGGAAAACATACCTCACCTGGCTGCATATTCAATTTGCCGGAGCGTACCTCAAACAGTAGGCAGAGTTGACCGTTTTCCTGCACGAATGGGACCAGAACGGCGCAAGGATGATGTCCGCCTACGGCACCGATGCTGCGATGCATTAGTTTTGACTTTAAAGCCTCGTAATTCATAGCTATAGTCCAACTTTCGTAAATTTCTAAAGCCTAGGGAGAAGAATTTTCAATGAACGCAAAACCAAATTATCAAAAGGAATTGGATAAGGTCATTCTCAACCTAAATGGCCGGCGACCGACATTGCTTCTTCACAGCTGCTGCGCACCATGCAGCAGCTATGTGTTAGAGTACCTGGCGGAATACTTTCAGATCATTTTGTTCTACTACAATCCCAATATCTCTCCAGAATCAGAATATCGCTATCGCATAGCGGAATTGCGAAGATTGGTGGAAGAAATGGCATTGGACACCAAGGTACAGATCATAGAGGGAGAATATGATCCCAATGTGTTTTTGGATGCGATAAAAGGGATGGAGCTGGAACCGGAGGGCGGAGAACGCTGCAAAGTCTGTTATCGCCTTCGCCTGGAGCGGGCAGTCCGCATGGCACAAGAACTGGGCTGTGAGTATGTTACTACAACACTGTCAATCAGCCCAATGAAAAATGCAGATGCACTCAATCAAATTGGCGGAGAGTTGGCAGACGGTTGTGGCGTGAAGTATCTGTACAGCGATTTTAAGAAGCGCAATGGTTATAAGCGCTCCATTGAGCTGTCAGCGCAGTATCACCTATACCGACAGGATTATTGCGGATGCAGTTTTTCCAAAGCGGAACGGGAAAGAAAAAAGAAAGAGCGGGAACCCGATAAGGACTGAAATCAGGCGTCCTTGCCCTGACTTTGATAATGGGTACACCACTCGGTCAACGGGCAAATGCCGCACTTGGCAATGCGAGCAGTGCAAACGGCGCGGCCGTGAAGCACCATTCGATGACAGAATTGGTTGGATTCGTCCGGAGGCAGGACTGCTCTTAATTGCTGTTCCACTTTTGCGGGATCCTTTGTGCCATCGGTTAAACCAAGGCGACCGGTAATGCGAATGCAGTGGGTGTCGGCCACTACGACACCCGGGGTATGATAAATATCGCCCTGAATGAGGTTGGCTGTTTTTCGACCGATTCCGGGTAGTTTCAGCAGATCTTCCATCGCTGAAGGGACTTTTCCGCCAAAATCCCGCAGCAGCATTTGAGCACAGCGTACCAGGTCTTTGCTTTTGCCGTTGTAGAAACCGCAGGAATGAATGTATTCGGCTACCTCTGTCGGGTCTGCTTCGGCAAAGGATTCCAGCGTGGGAAAACGCTGAAACAGAGCGGGAGTCACCTTGTTGACTCGCTCGTCGGTACATTGGGCAGACAGACGAACGGCAAATAATAATTCATAATCTTTTTCGTATTGAAGGGAGCAAAGTGCATCCGGATACAGTTCTTTCAGCGCATCAACGATATGATGCACTGCAACGGGAGATTTATGATTCATGAGATAATGCCTCGTAAACATAAAATTGCAGGAACAGGTTCATAATAACACAGAACCTGCAGGATTGCACCCTTTTTATTAAAAGTGGTTGCCAATGGGAATGAAGCTTGTTATAATGCGCTAAAAGGAGCGCCTTGGCTCCGTTTATCACATGGAGATGACGAAATGGTACAGGAAATGATGGATTTTCTCAGTACGGCAGATCCTGAAGTCGGAGCTGCAGTGCGCAAGGAGTTTGAACGACAGAATCGCAATATTGAACTGATTGCATCTGAAAATGTAGTCAGCCCCGCTGTGTTGGTGGCTGCGGGCAGTGTGCTTACAAATAAATATGCAGAAGGATATCCCGGCAAACGCTATTACGGCGGTTGCGAATACGTAGATATTGCAGAGGAGATTGCCCGCGAGCGGGCGAAGGAGTTGTTCGGCGCAAAATATGCAAATGTCCAGCCCCATTCCGGTGCGCAGGCAAACTATGCAGTGTATCAGGCTTTGTGCAGCCTTGGCGATACAGTGATGGGAATGAATCTGGATCAAGGCGGTCATTTGACTCACGGGTCTCCGGTGAATTTCTCCGGTAAAAACTATCATATGGTTTCCTACGGGGTGGATCCGGTTACGCATCGTATTGACTACGATCAGGTTCGGGAGTTGGCAAAACAGCATAAACCGAAGATGATCATTGCCGGTGCTTCCGCCTATCCCCGTGTGATTGATTTCAAAGCTTTTGCTGAGATTGCCCACGAGGTGGGGGCTTACCTGATGGTGGATATGGCGCACATCGCTGGCCTTGTGGCAGCAGGTTTGCACCCGTCTCCGATTCCCTATGCGGATGTTGTCACCACCACAACCCACAAGACACTGCGTGGGCCGCGGGGCGGCATGATCCTTTGCAATGATGAGGCGATTGCAAAGAAGATTAATTCGGCAGTTTTCCCAGGTACGCAAGGCGGTCCGCTGATGCATATTATTGCGGCAAAAGCAGTCGCACTGGGAGAGGCATTGAAACCGGAGTTTAAGGAATATCAGCAGCACATTGTGGACAATGCACAGGCACTGGCAAGCTCGATTTTAGAGGGTGGATTGGATCTTGTGTCCGGCGGAACGGACAATCACTTGATGCTGGTTGACCTTCGACCGGCAGGGTTAACGGGCAAAGAAATGGAACGTCGGTTGGATGATGTGTTTATTACCGCAAATAAAAATACCATCCCAAACGATCCGGAAAAACCGTTTGTTACCAGTGGACTGCGCCTCGGCACACCGGCGGCAACCAGTCGCGGATTGAACGAGGAAGATTTTCACCTTGTGGGCAAGCTGATTTGCGAGACAGCGCGAGAGTATGATACCCGCGCGGATGAGATTCGTGCACAGGTTGTTGCGTTGACGGAGAAATATCCGCTTTATCGCTGAGCTGAATTATGATAAAATAGGGTTGTTGCTTTTGCAGCAACCCTATTTTTCGACAATGCGAAGAAATGCACAGCAGTGAAATGCGGTGGTGAAAGGTATGGACTATCGTCCGTTGGCAGATGAAATTCGACCGGATACATTGGATGAGGTCGTAGGACAGCAGCATATTCTGGGCAAAAACGGAATGCTCCGCCGTATTATTGAAAGCGGAAACATACCCAATATGGTCTTTTACGGCCCATCGGGCACGGGCAAAACAACGGTGGCCAATATAATCGCAAAACGCACCCATCGGACCTTACGTCGGCTGAATGCTACAACGGCGGGAATTTCCGATATTCGGGATGTGATCGCTGATGTGGATACTCTGATGGCACCGAATGGGATCTTGCTCTATCTGGATGAAATCCAGTACTTCAACAAAAAGCAACAGCAATCTTTGCTGGAGTTTATGGAAAACGGTAAGATCACACTGATTGCATCTACGACAGAAAATCCTTATTTTTATGTTTTCAATGCAGTGCTTTCGCGGGCAACAGTGTTTGAATTCAAGCCGGTGCAGCCGAAGGATGTCATGCCGGCAATTCAGAGGGCAATTAAGTTGTTGGAACGGCGATTTGCATGCTCGATTCAACTGGAAAACGGCGTTCTGGAACGCTTAGCGGCATCTTGCGGCGGCGATGTGCGTAAATCAATTAATGGAATTGAACTTCTGTTTTCAGCAGCAAAAGGAGAATATCCAAATCAACAGAATGAGGTTATAACCATCACAGAGGCGGATGCGGAAGTGGTTGCTCAGCGAAGTGCTATGCGTTATGATCGGGACGGAGACAGCCATTACGATATCCTGTCCGCACTGCAAAAATCCATTCGCGGATCGGATCCGGATGCAGGACTTCATTATCTTGCGCGGTTATTAGAGGCGGGGGATCTTATTTCCGCCTGTCGTAGAATTATGGTGATTGCTTCTGAGGATGTGGGACTGGCCTATCCGCAGGCGGTCACTATTGTGAAGTCCTGCGTGGACGCGGCCAATATGCTGGGACTTCCGGAGGCTCGAATTCCCCTGGCAGAGGCGGTGATACTTCTGGCAACTGCACCGAAATCAAACTCTGCAATTTGTGGGATTGACGCAGCGATGGAGGATGTGCGCAGGGGAAAAGCGGCAGATATTCCTGCCCACTTGTTGGACAGTCACTATGCGGGATCAAAAAAACTGGGACACGGCCTGACTTACCAGTATCCGCACAGTTTTCCGCATCACTATGTGACCCAGCAG
>CAVLAO010000010.1:9146-9541 GCA_963660915.1 Bacteroides sp. CAG:927
GCAGTACCTGCCGGATGCGTTGGCGGGTACAAAGTATTATGAGTATGGTGATAACAAGGTGGAACAGGCGGCAAAGGCCTACTGGGATGCAATAAAATTTAAAAATCAATAATCTGAGCGTTGAGATGAGGAGAGAAGAAATGAATCAAATTACTGCCGGTATAGGGAAATATTTTTCGCCCCGGGATGAAGTTGGGCAACGAATTAATAATTTTAATATCATCCGTATTGTCGCCGCTGCGATGGTGATTTATGGACATATGTCCAGCATTATGGGAGTATATAAACATACGGTTTATGATCAGGCAGTCTCCACGCTTGCGGTCAAAATTCTGTTTGTGATCAGCGGATATCTGATTATGGTCAGCCTGAGAAATGATGCGAATTTTGGCAGG
>CAVLAO010000010.1:9551-39531 GCA_963660915.1 Bacteroides sp. CAG:927
TATATGGTTCGGCGTTGCTTCCGCATTTTTCCCGGATTGATTGGTGTGGTACTTTTTGCCGCATTGATTGTTGGACCGATTTTCACGAGCTTACCATTAACGGAGTATTTTACATCTAAGGTCACATGGACTTATTTGCGCAACATTTTATTATATCCAATCTACGTGCTGCCGGGTGTATTTTCGGATTATACCTATCCAAATGCAGTGAATGGTTCACTGTGGACACTGCCGATTGAATTTGCGCTGTATTTGATTTTGCCGGCACTGTTGTTTGTTTTCAAGAAATTGGGAATTCCAAGGGGGGGCGGAGTGCTCATCACTCTGCTCTGCGTTGCAGGGGATTGCGTATATACCGGCTTCTTTCCGACGGCGAGATTTGTGCTTTATGGAACGAACTGGCCGGATGCACTTGCCATCGTTCCGTATTTCTTTATGGGGAGTTTGTTTGCCTTCCCGGAGATGAAGAAATTGCTTAATTTGCAGGTGGCAACGCTCTTTATGGTGCTTTTGGCAATTTTTAAGGTGAGCGTTGTGAAATACGAACTTGTACTGTGTTTCATTCTGCCCTACTTTGTATTGTCTGTAGCCATGACAGAACGGCCGGTCTTTTCCCGTTGGTTTGAAAAGTGCGATTTTTCCTATGGATTGTACTTGTATGGCTTTGTGATACAGCAGGTGATTTCCCATCAATTACAGGAAAGAGGAATTGAGGCCAGTTTAAACTTAACGTTTTTGATTTGTTTTGCGGCAACGTTTGTTTGCGCAGTTATTTCCTGGTATTTAATCGAAAAACCGATGCAGAATGTCGGTAAGAAGCTTATAAGACGAATGCAAGCGTGAGTGAGGTGCAGTGTATGGATGTCCGCGTAGGGGATATTTTGGAACTGAAGAAAGCACATCCCTGTGGAAGTAAGCAGTGGAAGGTGCAGCGAGTCGGAATGGACTTCCGCTTAACCTGTCTGGGATGTGGGCATGAGCTGATGATTCAGCGGGGAAAGATCGAAAAAAACATACGAAAGATACTGAGAGAAGAGGAAACAAAATGAAGGAATTTTGGAGCAGTCGGATTTGCTCGCTTACGCCGTATACTGCCGGCGAGCAGCCGAAGAATCAAAAGTTCATTAAATTAAATGCAAATGAAAATCCCTACCCGCCTTCCCCTAAAGCACTGGAGGCGATTCAAAAAGGGGCAGATGCAGCCTTGCGTCTGTATCCTGATTTGGATGCAACAGCATTACGGCAGGCACTTGCTGCGCGGCATGGAGTAAGGCTGGAACAGGTGTTTGTTGGAAATGGATCGGATGAAGTGCTTGCGTTTGCGTTTCAGGCCTTTTTCGATGAAGAATCGGAGATCGTTTTCCCTGATATCACATACTCTTTTTATCCGGTTTACGCTGCGCTGTTTGGTATCCGCTGCCGCAAAACACCACTAAAGGATGATTTCTCAGTGGATGTCGCTGCGCTGTGCAGCGGAAATGACGGCGTTGTGATTGCCAACCCCAACGCACCTACCGGCATGGAACTTTCCCAGGGTGAAATTGTGCGCATTTTAGAGGCGAATCCAAATGTAGTGGTAATTGTGGACGAAGCCTATGTGGATTTTGGCGGCCAGTCGGCAGTGAGGTTGATTGACCGTTATCCAAATCTGCTGGTTGTGCAGACCTTTTCCAAGTCCCGCTCGCTGGCTGGTGCACGCATTGGATACGCAATGGGAAATGAAAATTTAATTCAGGCGATTAATTGTGTAAAAAATTCGTTCAATTCCTACACGATAGATCGTCTGGCTTTGGCTGCAGGAACAGCCTCGGTTGAGGACGAAGCATATTTCCGGGCGACTTGTGAAAAGGTGATTGCCACGCGGGATCGAACGGCAGATGCATTGCGGGAAATTGGGTTTATTGTTTATCCGTCTAAGACAAACTTTATTTTTGTAACTCATCCTTCAATTGCTGCAAAAATGCTGTTTTCCGGATTGCGTGAGATGGGTATTCTGGTGCGGTATTTTGATGCGCCCCGTATTGATAATTGCCTGCGGATTACTATTGGAACGGATGAGGAAATGGATGCGCTTTTGAATGGAATGTTGAAATTGACAAAAGGAATGTGATTCAATATGCGATACGAAGGGACAATTTATCGTCCGCCGGGAGAGTGGAAAAGCTATTTGCTGCAATGTACCGTTGGATGTTCAAACAACAGCTGTACCTACTGCGGTATGTATAAGGATAAGCAGTTTCATATCCGCCCGCTGGAGGAAATTCATAAAGACATTGATATGGCGCGGGTTTACTATGGCGGAGCGAAGACGCGGGTGTTCCTCTGCGATGGCGATGCAATTGTCATGAAGCAGGAGGATCTGCTGTCCATTCTGGATCATCTTTATCAGGCATTTCCCAAGCTGGAGAAGGTAACCACCTATGCCGGACCAAAGTCTACATTGACGAAGAGCGTGGAGCAGTTGCGTCAGCTGCAGGAGCATGGTCTGAAGAGAGCGTATCTTGGTGTCGAAACCGGAAGCGATGCGTTGCTGGCGCAGGTGCATAAGGGCGTTAATTTAGACGAGATGATGGAAGCCGGATCTCGCCTGCGGGAAGCAGGCATCGACCTTTGGATCATGGTGCTGATTGGCCTTGCAGGGAAAGGTGAAGCGTCAAAGGAGCACGTTCTTGCTACAGCCGATCTCATCAACCGCATGAGACCCCAACATGTTTCTGCAATGACACTTCAGGTGGTTCCGGGTACGCCGCTGTATGAGGATATGCGCGCGGGGAAGTTCAAACCGCAGGATGCAGCAGGAATGTTGGAAGAAACAAAACTGTTGTTGGAGCACATTACTTACGGACCGATTCATTTTACATCAGATCATGCCTCCAATTATTTACCCTTGAAGGGAACCTTGCCGCAGGATGCACCGGCTATGATTTCTGCTATTGAAAGTGCCCTTTCCGGAGATCTTGCCATTCGGTCTGAGTGGCAGAGGGGGCTCTAAAAAAATGCTTGCAATTCAAATACTGACGTGATACAATAACTAAGCTCACGTGGTATGCAACGAAGTGTGTTTACCGATCGTGTTCAATCTGTGATTTTTCGAAAGGGGTGAAACAGTCATGAAGCAAGGAATCCATCCTAATTATGAGCAGACCACCATCCGTTGTGCTTGCGGCGCCGTTTACCATACCGGTTCTACCAAGCAGGACATCCGCGTGGAAGTTTGCGCAAAGTGCCACCCCTTCTTCACCGGTAAGCAGAAGGTGCTCGATACCGGCGGGCGTGTCAGCCGCTTCAATAAGAAGTTCGGTCTGGGCAAGTAATGCAATTATAAAACCCCGCATCGGTTTCGATGCGGGGTTTTTACGTCATATCACAATAATATTTTTAATTGCAATTCACAGAAAGTAAAGGAGCGATGATTATGTTTCAACGTATTGATCCAAAAGAGATGGCTGTAAATCCGTTTCAGGCGATTGGCGAGCAGTGGATGCTGATTACGGCGGGAACAAAAGATCGGTGCAATACGATGACAGCAAGCTGGGGCGGCCTCGGCGTGCTCTGGGGAAAAACGGTGGCAACGGCATATATTCGTCCGCAACGCTACACAAAAGAATTTGTGGATGAGCAGGAGTTTTTCACGTTGTCTTTCCTGCCGGGATCACAGCGTGCAAATTTGACCTATTGTGGAAGCGTGAGCGGCCGCGATGAGGATAAGATTGCGCATTGTGGATTTACTGTAGAGACGGCAGACTGCGGTGCACCTTATTTTGCTGAGGCAGAGACGGTATTGGTCTGCAGAAAAATGTATTGCCAGCGGATTGAACCGGAGAATTTTATTGATCAAGATGCAGATCGTTGGTATCCGGACAAGGATTATCACGATATGTACATTGCGGAAATTGTTGAGGCATATCAGAAGGTTTGATATAAGGGAGTTCCTTTGCACACGGAGGTGAATACAATGGCAGAAGTAAATGAGGAAAAGATGAATCGTGCGATTCTTGTGGGGCTGAACTGCCCTCGGTTATCCAAATATGATAATACAACCGATTCTACCATGGAAGAGTTGGCGGCACTGCTGGAGACTGCAGGGGGAGAAAGCCTGGGCATGGTGGTTCAGAATAAGGATGTTCCGGATCCCGGTACCTTTATCGGGGACGGAAAGGTGGATGAAGTACGGGACTTGGTTCTGGCAACCGGTGCGGATATGGTTATTTTCGATAACGACTTGTCCCCAACGCAGGTGAGGGTGTTGTCGGAACGCATTGGTGTGCAGGTGATGGATCGCTCGGCTCTGATTTTGGATATCTTTGCCCAAAGAGCACGTACACGGGAAGGCCGGCTTCAAGTGGAGCTGGCGCAGTATAAGTATCTGCTGCCTCGTTTAACTGGCATGTGGAAGCACCTGACGCGGCAAAACGCTTCCGGAGGGAAATCGCCGATAGGAACCCGCGGACCGGGTGAGACCCAGTTGGAATCTGACCGCAGACATATCCGCCGCCGGCTTTATAAGTTGGAAGAAGAACTGGCAGAGGTGCGGCGTATTCGAGGCGTGCAGCGAGAGCGGAGAATCAAAAATGAAGTCCCGGTCGTTGCAATTGTCGGTTACACCAATGCGGGAAAATCAACTTTGCTCAATCAGCTTACCGGAGCGGCGATTCCGGCGAACAACCGCTTGTTTGATACGCTGGATACTACCACACGTACCTTAGAAATTACAGATACCTGTACAGTACTGATCAGCGATACGGTTGGCTTTATTCGTAAACTGCCGCATCATCTGGTGGAAGCATTTAAGGCAACACTGGAAGAACTGGAATATGCGGATTTGCTGATCCATGTCATCGATGCCTCTAATCCCGAGTGGCGGGAACAGGCTGAAGTGGTAGACAATCTGATTCGGGAATTGGGAGCACAGGAAACTCCGCGATTGGAAGTGTTTAATAAATCGGATCTCTATGTGGGTGAAATTCGACCGCATGGGGAGAATATCGTCTCCATCTCCGCTAAAACCGGCGAAGGAATCGAAGAGATGCTGCAAAAAATTGCGCAACGGCTGGATACCGGAGCAAAACGGGTGGAATTGCGTATTCCCTACGATCAGGGCGGTGTGGTAGATGCCCTGTATCGAGAGGCAAAGGTGGAACAGGTAGAGTATGGGGAAGAGATTTTCGTCAAGGCTGTGCTCACTCCAAGACTGTTGGGTCAGCTGAAAAAATGGATTTATCCTCCCGTCCCGGATCCAAAAGAGGATTGGGAACAATGAAGGAATACTTTGTCCCTACCGCATCTGCTGAAACGGAGTTTGTAGAAAAACGGTCCCGCTTCATCGGCCACATTCAGCCGGTAGAAACGGAAGAGGAAGCACGGGCTTTTGTGGAGCAAATGAAGAAGCACTATCACGACGCACGGCATAACTGTTGGTGCTATCTGCTGAAAAATGGCGGAATTGTACGTTACTCGGACGATGGTGAACCGCAGGGCACGGCAGGCCAACCGATGCTTGGCGTATTTGAAAAGGAAGGCGTCACGAATTTGGTGTGCGTAGTTACGCGATACTTTGGCGGCGTTTTGCTCGGCGCAGGAGGGTTGGTTCGTGCCTATACCCGGTCGGCAAAGGATGCTTTGGATGCAGCTGGAATTTCTGTTGTGCGCCGGTGGGTGCGCGTTTTGGTGCCCTGTTCTTATAGCTTATATGAGCGGGTGTGTGCGGAAACAGAACAGTTTGACGGCGCCATTGAAGAAACCGAGTATGCGGCAGATATTGTGATTACCGTGCTGATACCGGAGGAAAGGGCAGAGGCGTATTCAGCGCGATTATTAGACCTGTCTGCCGGAGAGATCGAAATACTGACCGATGGAGAAGTATTTCAGCCGGTTCCGGTGCAAAGGAGAACAGATTCATGAAGCAGATACCCTATCGGCACAAGGTGCAGTATTATGAAACGGACCAAATGTCCATTGTTCATCACTCCAATTATATTCGGTGGTTTGAAGAGGCAAGGGTAGACTGGTTTGATCAGATGGGGTTTCCGTTCCAAAAGGTTGAAGCAATGGGAATCCAAATCCCGGTGGTCAGCTGTTCTGCGCATTATCTCCGTTCCGCTGTTTTTGGAGATACAATCGAGGTGCAGTTGTATAAGAAACAATATAACGGGGTACGGCTCATCATTGACTATCGGGTCAGTCGTTGCGACACAGGGGAATTGCTGGCAACCGGACAGTCGGAACACTGTTTTACTACGAAGGAAGGAAACATACTCAATCTGCGCCGAAGGTATCCTCAACTGGATATGTTGTTCCGGACTGCAGAAGAGCCGATGGCATAAAATGCAGCAGATAAGAAAAAGTTTGCTGTTTCCTCTATGCAAATGGACAAAAATAGATTAAAATAACCACTAGAAATAAAGCGGGCGTCTTTTGCCCTGACAAAAGGAGTTGTGTCCAGATGGAGACCCCTAAGTATAAACGGATCCTTCTGAAGATTAGCGGCGAGGCCCTTGCCGGCAATGCAGGCCGGGGACTTGATTTTTCTGTGATCTCTGCAGTGAGCGAGGCAATTAAGACCTGCATTGGTATGGGCGTTCAGGTGGGCGTTGTTGTTGGCGGCGGAAACTTCTGGCGCGGTGTAAAAGACGGCGGCGATTCTATGGTGCGTGTGCGGGCAGATCACATGGGAATGCTTGCAACGACAATTAACGCTCTGGCCGTGGCAGATGTGCTGGAACAGCATGGTGTCCCGGTTCGGGTGCAGACTGCTATAGAAATGCGCCAGATTGCGGAGCCGTATATTCGGTCCAAGGCAATTCGCCATCTGGAAAAAGGTCGCGTTGTTGTATTTGGCTGCGGAACAGGCAATCCGTTCTTTTCAACGGATACAGCGGCGGTGCTTCGGGCGGCAGAAATTGATGCAGATGTGATTCTCTTGGCAAAAAATGTAGACGGTGTCTATTCTGCCGACCCGCAGAAGGTGGCAGATGCAGTAAAGTACGACAGTATTACTTATGATGATGTTTTGGCACAGCACTTGGCAGTTATGGACACAACTGCCACCAGTCTGTCTATGGATAACCATATTCCGGTGTTGCTGTTTGCGCTGAAAGATCCTGAAAATATTGTTCGTGCCGTTATGGGCGAGAAGATTGGTACCATCGTGAAAGGAGCCGACTGATTATGAGTGACTTCGTAAAAGACGCAGAAGTAAAAATGCAAAAGAGCGTTGAGGCTGTAAAAAATGATTTCGCTGCTGTGCGTGCAGGGCGTGCAAATGCCTCTGTTCTGGATCGGGTGCAGGTTGAATATTACGGAAGCCCGACACCTCTAAACCAGGTGGCATCCATCAGCTCACCGGACCCCCGTCAGCTGGTGATTCAGCCTTGGGACAGCTCCTTGCTGCGCGAAATTGAGAAGGCAATTTTGACTTCTGATTTGGGCATTAATCCACAGAATGACGGTCGTGTGATCCGCCTTACTTTCCCACAGCTGACGGAGGAGCGCCGCTTAGAGCTTAGTAAGCAGGTGCATAAATACGCAGAGGGCGGAAAGGTTGCCATCCGCAACATTCGTCGTGATGTTATGGATAAGATCAAGGCAGCGAAGAAGAAGAGTGAGATCACCGAAGATGACGCAAAAGACATTGAGAAGAAGCTGCAGGATTCCACAGACAAGTACATCAAGGTGCTGGATGGTCTGACTGAGGAAAAAGAGAAAGAATTGATGAGCGTTTGATTGCTTTCTCAGCAGTCGGTAGGACATGATGTCCTTTAGCTGCTGAAACAGCCTGCGCTGAGAAAAGCAAAGCGGAGCGTCCGTTTGGATGCCTCCGCTTGCTTTGGGTTATAGACAGGAAGTGAGCCTATGAGAATATTTCGCAGAGAAAAAGCGGCGGAAGTGGACTTCAGTCGTATTCCGGAGCATATTGCCATCATTATGGATGGAAATGGCCGCTGGGCAAAAAAAAGAGGGATGCCGCGTACTTTTGGTCATTCTGCAGGGGCAGAGACGTTTCGAACGATTGCAAATTATTGCAAAGAAATCGGCGTAAAATATCTGACGGTATATGCTTTTTCTACGGAAAATTGGAAACGGCCGAAGGAAGAAGTCGATACCATTATGGGACTGCTGGAGAAGTATCTCCATGAGGCAATTGATGATGCGAGGAAAAACCGCACAAGAATTGTAATTTTGGGCGACCTGTCTGTTTTGTCACCGAGATTGCGGGAGCTGTGTGATGAGGCCAGAGAAGTTACTGCCGGTTACGAAAATTGTCAGACCAATATCTGCTTGAATTATGGCGGAAGGGATGAAATTCTGCATGCGGCAAAAGCCTGCGCAAAGGCGTGCACAGAGAATGGAATGGATCCGGACACTTTGACCGAGGCAGACTTTGCAACGCATCTCTATTCAGCGGGTATGCCGGATCCGGATTTGGTCATTCGACCCAGCGGAGAAATCCGAATTTCAAACTTTTTGCTGTGGCAATCTGCTTATTCTGAATTTTACTTTACCGATGTTCTGTGGCCGGATTTTTCCAAGGAGGAACTGTTGAAGGCGATTGCGGTGTATCAACACCGGTCTCGCCGTTTTGGAGGAGTTTGAGTTATGCTAAAGCGCGTTTTGGTGGGAGTGGTTTTTGTCCCACTGATTGTGTTGCTCGTTTTATTTGCACCAATGTGGGGATTTGCATGCTTCGTGGCGTTGGTTACTGCCTGCGCATCATGGGAACTGCTGCGGGCAACTGCAAAACCGTCGTTTGGGATTCATATTTTGACGTCGGTTGCGGCAGTTATTCTGCCTTTTGGATTTCTGCTGGGCGAGCGAGGCGGCGTGATCACATTGAGTTTTACTGCTCTGGCGTTATTTGCAATCCTGTTTGTGCATGCGATTCTTGCGTATAACACAGAGCAGGCGATGACCTATGAAACCATTCTAAAGAGCCTGTTTTCCGGTATTATTATGCCCGCTTTCCTATCCTGCCTTGTTGTAATGATGTGCTATGGCACGGTCGGGCACGGTCGAATGTATGTCATGATGACCATTGGCCTTGCCTTCATTACGGATGCCGGGGCCTATTTTGTCGGTGTTTTACTGGGCAAACATAGAGGATTAACGCAGGTCAGCCCCAATAAATCAATCGAAGGCTACATCGGCGGATTGATTGTTGGCGTCATATTTACAATTGTGTTTGGCCTTGTGGTGCAGCACCTGTTTAACACAGTCCCTTCGTATCCGGCATTGGCGGTCTGCGGCTTTGCCGGCGCATTGGTGACAGAGATTGGAGATTTGGCATTTTCTCTCATCAAGCGGGAATACGGAGTGAAAGATTACGGTCATTTGCTTCCCGGGCATGGAGGTATGATGGATCGATTTGACAGCATGGTTTTTTGTGCGCCTATGGTAATGCTGCTTTCCCTTTGTTTCCCCTGCTTTTAAATGATTTTTATTTAAGCTGATTTGCGAGGTGAATACGATGAGTCAGGTAATTTCAGTTCTGGGGTCTACCGGATCCATAGGCCGTCAGACATTGGACGTGGCAGAAAAGTGCGGCTATCAGGTTGCTGCGATCACAGGAAATCACAATGTTGATTTACTGGAGCAGCAGGCACGGAAGTTTAAACCAAGATTAGTCGCAGCGGGTTCATGGACGGCGGCAAAGGAATTGAGCGTGCGGCTGGCAGATACCGGAATTCGCATTGCCTCCGGTATGGGAGGACTGATAGAGGCGGCCACGATGCCATGGGTGGATACGGTTGTAACTGCCGTGATGGGTATGGTAGGGCTGCGCCCTACATTGGCGGCGATTGAGGCGCATAAACGGATTGCCTTGGCCAACAAGGAAACGCTGGTGTGCGCAGGAGAGTTGGTTATGACCCGCGCCGCGCAGGAGGGCGTTGAAATTATCCCGGTTGATTCGGAACACTCGGCTATTTTTCAATGCCTGCAGGGATCAGCCAGCCACGGAGAAGTTAAGCGTTTGATTCTTACAGCGTCCGGCGGGCCATTTTTCGGCATGACGAGAGAGCAACTGGCCAATGTGAAAAAGGCGGATGCGCTCAAACATCCGAACTGGTCCATGGGTGAAAAGATTACAGTTGATTCCGCCACGCTGATGAATAAAGGAATGGAATTTATTGAGGCCATGCGGCTGTATCATGTTTCACCGGATCAAATTCAGATTGTTGTCCATCGGCAAAGTATTGTCCATTCCATGGTGGAATTTTCTGACCATGCAATTTTGGCGCAGTTAGGCACAGCGGATATGCGTCTGCCGATTCAGTATGCTTTGACCTGGCCCAATCGAACTAAGGCTGTGGCAGAGGAGCTGGATCTGTTTTCCTGCCCGAGCCTGACGTTTGAACGACCGGATGCAGAGACCTTCCGGTGCCTTGGTATTGCCTTGGAAACGGCTCGAAAACCGGGCACATCCTGCGCTATTATGAATGGTGCAAATGAAGCGGCAGTCGATTTGTTCCTGAAGGAGAAAATCAGTTTTCTGGAAATCCCGGCTTTGGTGGAGCATGCGCTGGAAGCTGTCCCTGCGCAGCCGGCAGAAAAGTTGGATGCTGTGTTGGAGGCGGATCGCGCTGCCCGGGAGGCGGTTTATTCCCGTGCTTCAAAATAAGGAGTTTTTATGCTTTATGTTCTGTTTGCCATTGTCCTGTTCGGTTTTTTAATTGCTACGCATGAGTTCGGGCATTTTGCGATTGCAAAGCTCTGCGGAGTTCGGGTGAATGAATTTTCCATCGGTATGGGTCCGCTTCTGTTAAAAAAACAGGGGAGGGAAACGTTGTATTCCCTTCGTTTGCTTCCGATTGGCGGATTCTGCGCAATGGAAGGAGAGGATGAGGCTACAGACGATCCCCGAAGTTTTGCCCGTGCATCGAGTTGGAAACGCTTTCTGATTTTGATTGCAGGAGCTGCAATGAATTTCCTGACCGGACTGGTTGTTCTGCTGTGCATTTGCGCTTCGGCTCAGAGTTTTGTCGTTCCGACACTCAGCGGTTTTTCCGAGGGATGCCAAGCAGCAGAAGAGGGATATCTGCAACCGGGAGATGAGATTCTGTCCATCAATGGCCATCGAGTACTTCTATACGATGATGTCAGCACCCTTTTGGCGCGAGGGAATGGCGAAACAGCAGATTTGGTCATTCGTCGAAATGGAGAAAAATTGTCCCTTTCCGATGTGCCGTTGGCATTGCACGATTATGAGGAAAACGGCCAGATCGTTCGTCGCTACGGGTTGCAGTTTACGATTGTTCCTGCGACGCTAGGGATGCGGTTAACAAACTCTGTTCATTGTGCGCTGAACTTTGCAAGAATGGTCTGGTTCGGACTGGAGGATATTTTTTCCGGGGCAGCCGGCGTGAAAGATCTGTCCGGACCGATTGGAATCGTGGATACAATGAGCAGTGTGGGGCAGTCTTCCTCCAGTTGGCAGGAGGCACTCCTGAATTTGTCCTATTTCGGTGCTTTCATTGCAGTTAATTTGGCGGTTATGAATCTTTTGCCTCTGCCCGCATTGGATGGCGGCCGGATTTTCTTCCTTATTTTAAACACAGTTTTAGCAAAAGTGATTCGACGTAAAATTCCGGGCAAATATGAGGGTGCCGTGCATCTGATCGGCATGGGACTGTTGCTTTTACTGATGGTTATTGTGGGTGCAAATGATGTTTTGCGATTGATTAGGAGATGAACCATATGACAAAGCGAATTATGGTAGGAAACGTTCCGGTGGGCGGCGGTGCGCCGGTAAGTATACAGTCCATGTGCAACACGTTCACAACTGATGTGGATGCTACAGTTCAGCAAATCAACCGGTTGGCCGCTGCTGGTTGCGATATTGTTCGCGTTGCGGTGCCGGATATGGAGGCAGCAAAGGCAATTGGTAAAATCAAAGAGCAGATTTCAATCCCTCTTGTAGTTGACATCCATTTTGACTATCGTCTGGCGCTGGAGGCAGTTGCGGCCGGTGCAGATAAAGTACGGATCAATCCGGGGAATATTGGCAGTCCTGATCGGGTGAAGGCGGTTGCGAATGCCTGCGCACAGCGCGGTATTCCGATCCGAATTGGTGTGAATGGCGGAAGTCTGGAAAAAGAACTGTTGGCAAAGTACGGAAAGGTCTGCCCGGAGGCTCTGGTGGAGTCAGCCTTCGGCCATATTGCCTTGCTGAACCGCTATGATTTTGATGATATTTGCATATCGTTGAAGTCGTCTCACGTGGCTACGGCTATGGCAGCCTATCAGCTAATGCATGAAAAGAGTAATTACCCTTTGCATTTAGGCGTGACAGAGGCGGGCACAACTACGATGGGTACCATAAAATCGGCCATTGGCATTGGCGGCCTGTTGGCGCAGGGCATTGGTGACACTTTCCGTGTTACCCTGACAGCGGATCCGGCAGAGGAGATTGTGGTAGCAAAGCAAATTTTAAAGGCAATCGGTCTGCGGCGCGATGGTCCGGAGTTGATTGCCTGCCCGACCTGCGGACGTACGCGGATTGATTTAATTCCCTTGGCGCAGGAAGTGGAGAGACGACTGGAACACTGCACGAAACCGATTACAGTTGCCGTGATGGGGTGCGCAGTGAACGGTCCGGGTGAAGCTTCTGCGGCAGATTGCGGCATTGCCGGCGGCAATGGCGTAGGACTGCTGTTTCAAAAGGGTAAAATCCTGAAAAAAGTTCCCCAGGAAAATCTGGTTGATGAACTGATGAAACTTGTTGATGAATTGTAATTGAGGAGCAAACAAATCCATGACCGGTGATCTTTGTACCCCCTTGATGCAGATGTTCTCCCTTTGCCCGTTGGAAGGAGAATTGCTTACACTTGCTGAGTTATGTATGATTACGCGAGTCGTTAATCTCGATCAGGAAAAAGCGGAAATTATTTTGAATATTACTTTGAAGCCAGGTGCCGATGACACCTGGCTTCATGAGCTGGAACAGGCTTTGGCCATTGCTTACCAAATGAATCGCGTGGAGCTGAGAGTGATCTTGCCTAATTGCGGTAATGAAATCAGTATGAGTTGGATTCAGGAACAATTGTCCGAGCTTTTTCCGCCGGCACATGGTTTGCTGGCCGGAGCAGAATTGGAAGAACAGGATGATGTGCTTTGCATTACTATGCAGACGGGGGGAGCGGAGCTGCTGAATCCTTTTTTACGTCGCGTGGAAAGTCGGGCTTATGATGCGTTTGGGCGTGTAATTCGTATTAAATTAGCAGAAAATGCAAAGGAAACCGATGCGGCGGCCGTGTTCCAGCAGACAGAACAGATTCGCAGCCAAGCGGTAGAAGCATCGATCAAACAGAATAAAGTCTGTGTTCCGAAAACGGAAAAGAAAACAACTGCGCCCGCATCCGAGACCACTTTTTTGGGAAAGCCGATTCACGGCGAACCCGTGGAGATCGGAAAATTGGATATTGATATGGGCGGAGTGGTAGTAAACGGAAAAGTGTTTTCGGTGCATCATAAGGAATTGACCAAGCGAAATGCGTGGATCATCAATTTTGATATAACCGACGGCACCGGATCCATCACGGTTTCCGGGTTCTATGAAAATAAGCAGGCCCAACCGCTGTTGGAAAAAATTCAAGAGGGGAAATATCTGCTGATTCAGGGAAAACTTCTGATTGGAAAGTTTTCAAACGAAATGGAGTTACATCCCTATGCCATGGCAGATGGGACGCCGAAGCCGGAGCGGCAGGACACAGCGGAGGAAAAACGTGTGGAACTGCACCTGCATACGCGCTATTCTACAATGGATGGTTTGACGGATGTGAGCGGTGCGGTAAAACGCGCCATTCAGTGGGGACATTCTGCGATTGCGATTACCGACCACGGCATTGCACAGGCATTTCCGGAGGCCTATAATGCCAGCGGAAAAGGAAGCAAGATCAAGGTTATTTTAGGAACCGAGGCTTACTACCGCAATGATGTGGACGATCGGGTTGTAGTACATGGCCCGTGGGAACAGGATCTGGATGACGAAATTGTCTGCTTTGACATAGAAACAACCGGACTGGATCGCCGCTTTGAACGAATTACAGAGATTGGTGCTGTGGTTCTGAAAAATGGAGAGATTATTGACAAATACAATGCTTTCTTGAATCCGGGAAAGGCAATTCCAAGAACGATAGTGGAACTGACCGGAATTACGGATGATATGGTTGCGGATGCCCCAAGTCAGGAGGAAGGGCTCAATCAGTTCCTGGACTGGGTGGGCGATCGGCCGCTGGCAGCCCACAATGCGGATTTTGACATGGGTTTCCTTGCCGAAGGGTGTCGGCGTATGGGACGGGAATTTCATAATTCCTCGTTGGATACGTTGATTTTGTGCCAAAATCTGATTCCGAAATTAGGAAAGTATAAGTTGGATGTGATTGCAGAATACCTCGATCTGCCGGCATTCAATCATCACCGTGCCTGTGACGATGCTGCAACCGTGGGATATATGCTGGTTCCGCTGTATCGCAACCTGAAGGATATGGGGGTAAAAACACTTCAGCAGATCAATCCGGTCATGCGCACGCTTCGTTCCGGCGCTGGAAATGGCGGCGGAAAGCGGCGCAGCGCCAATCACCTGATAGTCCTGGCAAAGAATCAGACCGGCTTGCGCAACTTGTATAAATTGATCTCCCTGGCGCATTTGGAGCATTTTAAACGTTTCCCCATTATGCCGAAAAGTCTGATCAATGAAAATCGGGAAGGCTTGATTATTGGTTCCGCCTGCGAGGCTGGCGAACTGTTCCGCGCAGTTGTGGATCGCAAGAGCTGGGATGAATTGCTTCGCATTGCATCCTGGTATGATTATCTGGAAATTCAACCGATTTGCAACAATATGTATATGCTTCGGGATGGAATTGTAGACAGCGAAGAGGAACTGAGGGATTTCAATCGCACGATTTTGGCTTTGGGCAAAGCACTCAATAAGCCGGTTTGCGCCACCGGAGATGTCCATTTTATGGATCCGGAGGATGAAATCTATCGCCATATTCTACTGGCATCAAAACAGTTTAAAGACGCAGATTCCCCTTTGCCGATTTACTTTAAAACTACGGATGAGATGATGGAGGAATTCAGCTATCTGGGAGAGGATGATTGCCGCAAGGTGGTGATTGAAGATCCAAACCGAATCGCAAAGTGGGTAGATACCATTCCGCCGCTTCCCAAGAAATTGTTTGCACCGAAGCTGAAGGATTCAGCAAAAGAACTGGAATATCTGGTTTATTCCAAGGCTCATGAGTTGTACGGCGAGGAGCTGCCGCAGATTGTGCAGGATCGAATTGATCTCGAGTTGCCCGGTATTATTGAACGTAAGTATGATGTGATCTATATGTCGGCGCAGAAATTGGTGCAGAATTCTCTGGAACATGGTTATCTGGTGGGTTCGCGCGGCAGCGTCGGTTCCTCTATCGTTGCGTTTTTTTCCGGCATTACAGAGGTAAATTCGCTGGCAGCGCACTATCGCTGCCCGAAGTGCAAGCATTCGGATTTTGAGGCAGGCAAAGAGTATGGCTGCGGAGCAGATATGCCGGATGCGTGGTGCCCGGTTTGCGGCACAAAATATGTGAAAGATGGGTTTAACATACCGTTTGAAACCTTCCTTGGATTTGGCGGAAAGAAGATGCCGGATATTGATTTGAATTTTTCCGGCGAATATCAGGCCAAGGCACACCGATATACCTTTGAACTGTTTGGGGAGAGCCATGTATTCCGTGCGGGCACAGTAGGCACTGTGGCAGAAAAAACTGCTTTTGGCTATGCAAAGAAATATTTGGATGAACGCGGTATCCATGTACCAACGGCGGAGATCAATCGATTGGCCAAGGGGTGCGTTGGTATCAAGCGTACCACCGGACAACATCCCGGCGGCATGATTGTTATTCCGGGAGATATGGAAATCTATGATTTCTGCCCGGTACAACATCCGGCAGATGATCCGAATACAGATATTGTTACGACGCATTTTGAATATCACTCTATGGAGGATAATCTGCTCAAGCTGGATATGCTGGGGCACGATGATCCGTCTATGATTCGTATGCTGCAGGATATTACCGGTGTTGATCCACAGCAGATTCCTCTGGACGACAAGGATACACTGTCGATCTTTATTTCCTCTAAAGTTTTGGGGTATGAAGACGATGAGGTTTTAGGCCCGACCGGTGCAGTTGCAATCCCGGAATTCAATACAAAATTTACACGAAACATGCTGATGGACACAAAACCGACGCAGTTTAATACTTTGATTCGTCTGTCCGGCTTTTCTCACGGTACAGATGTGTGGTTGGGTAATGCGCGGGATTTGATTGTCTCCGGTACTGCAACCGTAGATTCCACCGTTGGCTGCCGCGATGACATTATGCTTTATCTTATGGAGCAGGGAGTGGAACCGCTGACGGCGTTTAATATCATGGAGGCCGTGCGAAAAGGAAAGGTCAAGAAAGGCGGCTTTTCTGACGGTTGGGTGGAAACGATGAAGGAGCATAATGTGCCGGATTGGTACATTGAGTCGCTGGCTAAAATTGGCTATCTGTTTCCGAAGGCTCACGCAGCAGCTTATGTTATGATGGCCTTTCGTATTGCGTGGTTTAAGGTGCATCGTCCACTGGCGTTTTATGCTGCATTTTTCTCCATTCGTGCAAAAGCAATTGACGCAACCTGTATGTGTCAGGGAATGGATGTATGCCGGGCGAAAATGAAGGAAATCGAGGGAAAGGATAAACCGGCGGCGGTAGAAGAAGATATGCTGGTCACGCTGGAAGTGTTTTATGAGTTCTATCTTCGCGGTTTTCAGATGGCGAAAATGGATTTGTATAAATCCGATGCGACTCGCTTTTTAGTGGATGGGGAAAAGAATGCACTAATCCCACCCTTTACTGCCTGCCCCGGTCTGGGGGAATCGGCAGCTCTTTCCATTGTGGAAGCGCGAAAGGGAAAGGAATTCATTTCCGTGGAGGAGTTTTCAAACGCCTGTCCAAAGGTTTCAAAGGCGCATATAGAACAGTTGAAGCTTATGGGGGCACTGGATGGAATTCCGGATACCAGTCAGATTACATTCTTCTGATGAAAAGATTCATCGTTGACACAAATGATTTTGTGTGGTAGTGTATTAGCGTACTAAAGCAAAGGAGTGCCAATGCGCATGAAATTTATACCTTATACTCCGGAAGGGACGCGGGACCGGCTGTTTGGAGAGTGTTTATCCCGCAGAAAAGTGCAGTCAGGACTTACGCACTTGTTCCGTAGCCGCGGTTATGCGGAGATTATTACCCCGGAAGTTGAGTTTTATGACAGTTTTGTCGCCGGCGGCTGCGCAATTCCACAGGAGTCTCTGATTAAGATCATTGATCGATCCGGTAAGATTTGTGTGATGCGTCCGGATTGTACGATTCCTATTGTCCGGGTGGCGGCCACTAAGATGAAGGACCGCGCCCTGCCGCAGCGGTTTTACTATAACCAAAATGTTTACCGTTCCAGCAGCGGAAACCGAGGGGACGACGGAGAATGTGCTCAGTGTGGCGTGGAGCTGATCGGAGCGCGGGGAATGCGGGCAGATCTGGAAATGATTTGCATGGCAGTAGACTCCCTGAGAGCCTGCGGCTTAAGAAATTTTCATATTGAAATCGGCCATGCGGGGATTTATCGCGCACTGGCTTCCGAGATGAAAATTGACGATGAAACAGCAGAGCAAATTCGCGCTCTGATTGAGGGCAAGAGCTTTGCTGCGTTGCGGGCGTTTCTGGCCGATTACAGTGACCGACCAGCCTGCAAAGCCCTGAACCAATTGGCGTACCTGTTTGGCGGCGTCGAGGTTTTGGATGAAGCGGAGGCACTGGGCAGCGGAGAAGAGGGGACAATTGCTTATCTCCGCTCGCTTTATCGCTTGCTGGAACAGGCTGGTTACAGCGACTATATTCGCTTTGATCTTGGCCTGGTGCATCAGATTGATTACTATACCGGCGTTGTATTTCGCGGCTATGTGGAGGGTGCTGGAACAGCAGTCCTCTCCGGTGGCCGCTATGACCGACTGCTGGAAGCTTTTGGCCGTCCGGCGCAGGCAACCGGATTTGCAGTGAACGTTGATGCGGTGGCAGCCTGTTTGCCCGATGCAGAAATGATAAAGCCGGATACATTAATTTACTATGAATTGGATCAGTTGGCGACTGCAATTGCAAAGTTGGATGAATTGCCAAATGGCACAGCTGAACTTTCCACTTGCGCCAGCCTGGAAGCAGCGCTTGCTCAGGCAGACGAAAAGAATATGAAGCGGGTGCTTGTATTTGATCAGCAGGGAGAAAGGACGGTGGAAATATGAGCGAGCGGTTACGGATTGCCATTACAAAAGGGCGTCTGTTGGATAAATCCATGGATTTGTTTGATGCAATGGGGATGGATACCACTCCGGTGCGCAATCCGGGGCGGCGCCTGATTCATCAGATTCCAAACTATCCGTTGGACGCTGTCCTTTCCAAGGCACCGGACGTCATTACCTATGTTGAGCAGGGGGTGTGCGATCTTGGCATTGTAGGCAAGGACACTTTGCTGGAAAAAGGCGGATCCTTCTATGAAGTGTTGGATCTTGGATTTGGAAAGTGCCGTTTCGCACTGGCGGTGAAGGAAGGAACCGACTTTTACGGAACTTACAAGAATCGAAGAGTTGCATCCAAATATCCCGCGGTGGCAAAAGCTTTTTTTGCAGCAAAAGGATTGGATGTGGATGTAATAAAGATTGAAGGATCTGTGGAACTGGCACCAATTCTTGGGTTGACCGACGCAATTGTGGACATCGTAGAAACCGGCGCCACATTAAAGGCGAACGGACTGGTTCCGATAGAAACAGTAGCCGACGTTTCGGCTCGATTGATTGTAAATACGGCCAGTATGAAGCTATATAAAACGCAAATTCTCGATTTTATAGGAAAGTGCGAGAAGGAATTGAGGGAGAGAGCATTATGATTCAGATTGTAACTGCCGATGGAACACAGGAAAAAGCGTTGATTGCGGATCTGCGCTCCCGTTCAGCGGCTGTGGGGGAGGAGATTACCCGTTCTGCCGCTGCAATTATGGAGGATGTTCGTCAAAATGGATACGAGGCGGTAAAGCAGTACTCTCTGAAGTTTGACAAAGCTGAACCAAGAGAGTTTTCCTCTTCTGAACTGGATGCAGCTTATGCAGCCTGTGATGATGAATTGATTTCTGCTATGGAGCATGCTGCCGCAAATATTCGGGATTATAATGAGCACTTGCTGTCGAGAACATTGGAGTGGACATCCCCGGATGGTGGAGTTGTAGGCCGCGTTGTACGCGGCTTGACTCGCGTTGGTATCTACGTGCCGGGTGGAACAGCAGCCTATCCTTCTTCTGTGCTGATGAATGCCGTTCCGGCAAAGGTTGCCGGAGTAAAGGAAATCGTCATGGTTACGCCGCCGACCGAAAACCTGAATAATGCGGTCCTGGCTGCGGCAAAGATTGCCGGAGTAGATCGTGTAATCGGCGTCGGCGGCGTGCAGGCAGTGGCGGCACTGACCTATGGCGCAGGATTTATTCCGAAGGTAGACAAGTTGGTCGGCCCGGGCAACGCTTTTGTGGCCGCGGCGAAAAGGATGGCTTATGGCACGCTCGACATCGACATGGTCGCTGGCCCGTCAGAGGTGCTGGTGATTGCAGATGAAACAGCAAATCCGGAATTTGTTGCTGCAGATTTGCTGAGTCAAGCGGAGCACGACCGACTGGCCAGCGCGATTTTGCTGACAACCAGCCAAAGCCTGGCAGAAAAGGTGGACCAGGAAATTGTGCGCCAAACCGGTTATCTCAGCCGCAGTGCGATTATGGAAGAATCCCTCAAAAATTTCGGCGCAGTAATTGTCTGCCAAACATTAGAGCAGTGTGTGGAGTTGGCAAATGAAGTTGCACCGGAGCATCTGGAGGTTTGTACGGAAAATCCGCGGGCACTGTTACCGAAAATTCAGAATGCCGGTGCAGTTTTCCTGGGCTCCTGGGCGCCGGAACCGTTGGGTGATTATTTAGCCGGTCCGGATCATGTTCTGCCGACTTCCGGTACGGCACGGTTTTTCTCCCCGCTGAGTGTAGACAGCTTCCTGAAAACCATGAGCGTGTTGGAATTTGATCGGGCGTCTCTGGAGCCAATTCATCAGCAGGTGATTGCCTTTGCGGAAGCGGAACATCTGACGGCCCATGCGAACTCCATTCGTGTGCGTTTTGGGGAGGCATAAGCCATGGAGCGAAAGGCGAGTATCCAACGGGATACAAAGGAGACAAAAATTTTGCTGTCCTTAAACCTGAACGGAGGAGCAGTACAGATTTCTACCGGAATCGGTTTTTTTGATCATATGCTTACTGCATTTGGCTTTTACGCCGGCATTGGATTGGAAATCAAAGTACAAGGGGATCTGTATGTAGATGGACACCATACAGTTGAGGATACCGGAATTGTTTTGGGACAGGCGATTCGAGAAGCGTTAGGGGATAAGAAAGGCATTCGCCGTTTTGGTTCTGCTTATGTCCCAATGGATGAAGCGCTGACCTTTACAGCACTGGATTTTTCCAATCGCCCTTACTTGGTCTTTGATGCTGAGATGCCGCAGGAGCGGATCGGCGAATATGATTCCTGTTTAACACTTGAATTTATGCGGGCTGTTGCCTTTAATGCCGGTATTACACTGCATCAGAAGTGCTTCTATGGGGTAAATGCGCATCATATTACAGAAGGACTGTTTAAATCCTTTGGTCTGGCAGTTAAGGACGCCATAAAAATCGAGGGAGATGGTGTGACTTCCACCAAGGGGGTTTTGTAATGAGATATATTGCGATCGTAGATTATGGCGTTGGAAATCTGATGAGCGTCGGCAATGCGTTGGCTTATCTTGGATATCAGACAAAGATTGCGGCGGATCCTGCCGCTTTTGAGCAGGCGGATGCTATTATTTTGCCCGGAGTGGGAGCCTTCCCTGATGCGGCGGAGCGGTTGAAAGCACCGGGACTGGATAAGATCCTTCTGGAGCAAAGCAAAAAGAAGCCGATTTTAGGTATCTGTCTTGGTATGCAGCTGCTGTTTCAGCAGGGCGAGGAGGTTCGACCCTGTGATGGATTGGGATTCATTCAGGGGACGGTGAAGCGGATTACTACGGATCTGAAGCTGCCCCATATCGGGTGGAATGAATTGCATTTTCAAAATAATTCTCCGCTCTTTGCCGGGATTGATGAGGACAGCTATGTCTATTTTGTTCATTCCTTCTGCGGCTGTGCAGAACGGGAAGATCAAATCATTGCTACGACGGACTACGGAACGCGTGTGGTCGCTGCAGTGCAAAACGGAAATGTATTTGGAACCCAGTTCCATCCGGAAAAAAGCGGTGAAGTAGGACTGGCCATGCTGAAGAATTTTGGGGAGATAAATCGATGATCATAGAACCTGCGATTGATTTGAAGGATGGCAAGGTGGTTCGCCTGCTGAAAGGCGATTTTGATACCGTACATCAGGTAGCGGATGATCCGGTTTCTGTAGCGAAAGATTTTGCTGCAGCCGGTGCAAAGGTAATTCACATGGTGGACTTAGACGGTGCAAAGTCCGGCCAGCGTGTAAACGGCGATATTGTCCGCTCGGTTACAGAGCAGACCGGCATGAAAATTGAACTGGGCGGAGGAATTCGTTCCATGGCAGACCTGGAGGCAGTATTTGCCATGGGTGTTTGGAGGGCAGTGATTGGATCAGCTGCCGTTACAGACCCGGGGTTTGTCCGTTCTGCTATACTGCGCTACGGTGACGCGATTGCTGTGGGAGTTGACACACAGGACGGTAAGGTAAAAACTGCCGGATGGGTTGAAAACTCCGGCCTTGATTATCTGGAGTTTGCAAAAAGCATGGAAGATATGGGTGTGAAAACATTGATTTTCACCGATATTGAAACAGACGGCGCACTTTCCGGGCCGTCCTACGACCGGTTGAAGGAGCTGAAAAAAGCAGTTCGCTGCCAGATCGTTGCTTCCGGCGGTGTATCCTGCAATGCAGATATCGAGCACCTGGCGGAGATGGGATTGTACGGCGCGATTATAGGAAAAGCATATTATGCCGGAACGATTGATCTGGCTCAGGCTGTTGTGACAGGAGGGGAACAATAATGCTTGCAAAACGCATTATTCCCTGCCTTGATGTGCGGGATGGCCGCGTGGTCAAGGGAGTTAATTTTGTAAATATTCGAGATGCCGGTGATCCGGTGGAACTGGCTACTTACTATTCTCAGCAGGGAGCAGACGAAATTGTTTTTCTGGATATTACCGCTACCGTTGAGGCGCGCAAGACAGTGGCAGATGTCGTTCGTCGTACAGTCCAACAGGTATTCGTTCCCGTCACCGTGGGCGGAGGAATTCGTACATTGGAGGATTTCCAACAGTTGCTTCGTGCAGGGGCAGACAAAATCAGTGTCAACTCTGCCGCGGTAAAAGATCCCACACTTATTTCCCGAGCGGCAGAGCGGTTTGGTTCTCAGTGTGTGGTTTTGGCAATTGACGCCAAAAAGAAAGCGGACGGCGGATATGAGGTTGTTGTAGCCGGCGGACGTACGCCTACCGGGCGCGATGCAGTGGAGTGGGCAAAAGAAGGCGAGCGGCTTGGTGCGGGCGAAATTTTGCTCACCAGTATGGATGCCGATGGAACGAAGCAGGGATTCGATCTGGAGATGACCCGAACGATTGCGGATGCGGTGCATATTCCGGTGATTGCCTCTGGTGGCTGCGGATGTCTGGAACACTTTTCCGATGTGTTTCAGGAGACCGGTGCAGATGCCGCACTGGCTGCATCGCTGTTCCATTTTGGGGAGTTAACTGTTCCGCAGGTGAAAGATTATCTGCGGGCACAGGACATTCCGGTTAGGAGCGACCTATGATTGAAACAAAAGATCTTTTTCAAAAATCTGATTTGATTCCGGTGATTATTCAGCACTGGCAGACAGGAGAGGTGCTGATGTTGGGTTTCACCAATGCAGAGGCCTATGAATTGACGCTGAAAACGCACACGGCCTGGTTTTGGAGTCGAAGCCGAAAGAAACTGTGGAACAAAGGCGAGAGCAGCGGCAATTTTTTGCATGTCAAAAAAATGGTTACGGACTGTGATACTGATACATTGTTGTATCTCTGTGCACCGGATGGTCCCACCTGCCACACAGGAGCACAAAGTTGCTTCTTTAATGACATTTGGGAGGAGACTGAGCATGAGTAATGCACATCAGGCAATTTTAGATCAGTACGCAGTTGCGCTGGATCGCCGACAAAATGGCGGAGATGAATCGTCTTATACAAGTTACCTTTATGGAGCGGGACTGGATAAAATCCTGAAAAAGTGCGGCGAGGAAACGTTTGAGGTTTGTATTGCAGCAAAAAATGAGAATCAGAACGAAACGGTTGGAGAACTGAACGATGTGCTCTATCATGTCACTGTACTGCTTTGCTTCTCCGATGTGCCTTTGGCAGATGCATTTGGGGAAGTCAACCGCCGCTGCCAGACGGAAGGAAAGACAATGGATGCCTTAATGGACATTATCGACCAGCGAAAAAGAGAAAACGAGGAAACGTCTTACACGGCGTACCTGTTTCGGGCAGGTCTGGATAAAATCCTGAAGAAAGTGGGCGAGGCATGCAGTCTGCTCCTGATTGCAGGAAAAGCGCAGGAAAAAGAAAAGATTGCGGAGGAAACCGGCAATCTGATTTATCATCTGATGGTAATGATGAACTGCAAAGGAATCGACATGAGTGATCTGGAAGAGGAACTCAATCGCCGCAGCGGGAAAACCGGAAATTTAAAGACTGTCCATCAAAGCGATCATACCACCTAAGAAAACTCCCACGGCCAGATGTAGATCTGACCGTGGGAGTTTTTTTGCGTGAAGTTTAGTGAAATAGATTTAGCAGGGCAGAGCCGAAGCGATTCCAGTAACCGACAATAAAGATAATTACCATGATAAAGGGAAGAATCCAGGTTACATAAAACCGAATTTTCTTGGGGAATGAAAGACCTGCGCCGGTGTTGGCTTCTGCAATGAAGTTGTCCCACCCCCAACCTTTTCGACTGACACAGAACAGTAGATATACCAACGAACCAAGAGGCAAGAGGTTGTCTGAGATCAGAAAGTCTTCCAGGTCCATAATGCTGCTGCCGGCGCCAAGAGGATGTATGTCGCTCCATACATTAAAGCCTAATACGCAGGGCATACTTAACAGCAGCATTGCAATCAAGTTGACCAGTACTGCCTTTCGGCGAGACCAACCCCAGCGATCCATGCCAAAGGTGATGATGTTTTCAAATACAGCAATTACCGTTGACAGCGCAGCAAAGGACAGGAAAACGAAGAACAGCGCACCCCATAAGCGGCCGAAGGCCATCTCATTAAATATGTTTGGCAATGTGACAAAAATGAGGTTTGGGCCGGAATCCGGTGAAACACCAAAGGAGAAGCAGGCAGGGAAAATAATAAGTCCGGACATCAAGGCAACAAAGGTATCTAAAATGCCAATGCGAACGGCTTCTCCGGCCAGTCGGTGTTCTTTTCCAATATAGCTTCCAAAGATGGCCAAAGCACCGATGCCAAGGGAGAATGTAAAGAAGGCTTGTCCCATTGCGGCGTAGATGGCTTTTCCAAGGATGAAGTGTCCGTTGCTGTCATACATTAAATGGTTCAAATTCGGCAGCAGATAGAAGCGCAGTCCCTCACCGGCACCGGGGAGTGTCAGGGAGCGAATTACTAAAACAATCAAGACGGCCAACAGACAAATCATCATTACTTTTGTGATCTTTTCTACGCCGTTTTGCAGGCCAAGGGAGCAGATACACATGCAAAGGATTACAACAATGGCCATAAAAACGCTCATAAGAACCGGCTGTCCCATCAAATTTCCAAATTCACCGGTGACACCGGAAGAATCTAATCCGATAAAGTCACCCTTTGCCATCTTGATGCAGTACAACAGGAGCCAACCGGCAATGACCGTGTAGAACATCATCAGCAGGTAATTACCTGCGATGCCGAACCAACTGTACCAGTGCCACTTTGCACCCCTTGGTTCCAGCACATGAAAGGAACGGGCAAGTCCCTTCTTGCTGGCACGACCTACAGAAAATTCCATAACCATGACAGGGAGACCAAGAATTACTAAAAACAAAAGATATACCAAAACGAAAGCACCGCCGCCATATTGACCGGTGATATAGGGAAAACGCCATACGTTACCAAGACCGATGGCGCATCCGGCGGAAATTAACAAAAATCCGAGCCGGGATGAAAACGTCTCTCTCTTTTCCAAGAAAATTACCTCCATCAAAAAATGAACAGATTTATTATAACAAAGTGCATTTTATCGGTCAATTTCACTATTTTAAGCATTAAGAGGTAGAAGTGATGAAGCGATGAAGCATGGTGCGGCCAGAAGAATGTAAAATATTTAACCTAGATTTCACACTTTTTTGGTTTTGGATTTAATCTGGATTTTATATTCTTAATCAAGAATGCAGCAATGCGAAGATTTAGATAAAGTTTTGGTAAAAATTTTGACTAATCTTGAGATGGAGTGTGAATTGCATGGACTTTTTTGACGTTTTAACGCTGATTGGTGGCCTGTGTCTTTTCCTGTTTGGCATGAATGTAATGGGAAGCTCGCTGGAAAAACGGGCAGGCAGTGGACTGAAAAGCTTATTGGGGCGGTTGACCACAGGGAAGATGGCCGGTTTTTTGACTGGACTGGGTGTAACTGCGGTGATTCAATCCTCGTCAGCAACGACCGTCATGGTGGTTGGATTTGTTAACTCTGGTCTGATGACCCTGACGCAGGCAATCAATGTGATTATGGGTGCAAACGTAGGGACAACAGTTACGGCATGGCTGTTGAGCCTAACCGGCATACAGGGGGATAACTTTTTCGTCAATCTGCTCAAGCCGACCTCGTTCACCCCGATTTTGGCACTGATTGGAATTGTGCTGTATATGGCCTCGAAGTCAGGAAAACGGAAGGATACGGGAATGATCCTTCTGGGATTTGCAACGCTGATGTTCGGGATGGATACCATGTCTTCCGCTGTTTCCGGCTTGAGCGACGTACCGGAATTTCGAAATATCCTGATTATGTTCTCCAATCCGATTCTGGGCGTGTTGGCTGGTGCGGTTTTAACCGGAATTATCCAATCATCTTCGGCTTCGGTTGGCATTTTGCAGGCGTTGGCTTCTACCGGTCAGGTGACCTACGGCAGTGCAATTCCAATTATCATGGGCCAGAATATCGGCACCTGCGTGACAGCTCTGCTGTCTTCTGTAGGCACAAATAAAAATGCCCGCCGTGCAGCAGTAGTCCATCTCACCTTCAACATTATTGGTACAATTATCTGGCTGTCTGTATTTTGTCTGTGCAATGCGATTTTTAAATTTGCCTTTGTAGCTTTGCCGGCGGATCAGATGGGGATTGCAATTGTTCACAGTGTTTTCAATGTGCTTTGTACTGCACTGCTGCTGCCGGTTTCCGGCCTTTTGGAGAAGTTCTCCTGCATTGTGATTCCGGACAGCAAGACAGAAGAAAGCAAAACAGAATTGGATGAGCGATTGATGACAACTCCGACAATTGCAATCGAACGCTGCCGCATTGTAACAATTGAAATGGCGCAAAACGCTGTGAGTGCTTTGGATACGTCCCTGGATATGATCGGGGCATATGATGCAGATCAGGCGGCACATATTCGTGCACAGGAAGAGGAGACGGATCATTACGAAGATAGTCTTGGTACGTATTTGGTTAAGTTGAGTGCTCGTGCTATGAGTGAGCAGGACAGCACGGAATCCGCTAAGCTGCTCCATGTGATTGGAGATTTTGAACGAATTTCGGATCACGCCGTCAATATTCTGGAATCTGTAGAGGAAATGCAGGAGAAGAAAATTCATTTCTCATCGGCAGCGCAGCACGAGTTAGCGCAGTTAACCGGTGCCGTGCGAGAGTGCCTTGCGTTGACATTGAAGGCATTTTGTGAGGATGATCTGGAAACAGCACGAAAAGTTGAGCCGCTGGAGCAGGTGATTGATGTGCTGCACAACCAGTTGCGTTCACGGCAGGTTCTGCGCCTGCAGAGGGGAGAATGCACCATTGAGGATGGCTTTGTATGGACGGATCTGTTGACCAGTATGGAACGGGTTAGCGATCATTGTTCAAATATTGCCGGGTGTGTGCTGGAGATGTCCCATTCCAGTTTGGATTTACATCAGTTCCTCAATGGAGTGCGGATGGATGATCCGCAATACAGCGACAGGTACAATGCCTTTGCGCAAAAATATGCTTTGATAGAAGAAAACTGAAACAGCGCCAACAGACTGTTTGCGCAGATCTGTTGGCGCTGTTCTTATGCGTTCGATAGTTGTTTTGCAGCTTCTGAGATTGTACTCAAGGTCTGTCTCATTCCGGCAGAGCGAGCGGAAGTGAAGGTGGCGCCAAGTTCAGTGCAGTCGAGGATATTCCACTCCAGTGCAGCTACTTCAGCAACGGGTGCGCCTTCGACAAGCTCTGTAAGAATAGCCAGTATGCCCTTTAAAATCAGTGCATCGCTGTCTGCATCCAAGTGAAATGAGCCGTTCGCATTTATCTGCATATGAAGCCAGACCTTGGACTGGCAGCCCTTTACCAGATTTTTGTTCTGTCGATATTCTTCCGGAAAAGATGGCAAATCGTTTGAACGCACAATCAAGTAGCTGTATTGATCAAAACAGTCTCCAAGTGCGTTAATCGACTGGATCAACTGCGATTGCTTTTCAGCAAGAGTCACGGTACATCGCCTCTTCTTGCTTCCGAAATGATTTGTGCCAGCTGAGGGATTGTTTCTGCATAAGCGACAGAGTCGGCATCCAAATGTCGATGAATTGCCTTGCCCAGTGCCATGGCCAACAGCACTTTCTTGATTGTAGATGATCCGGCAGTTGTACAACCTGCATTTTTGTCTGCATATTGCAAACCACCTTTTTTAAGATTCGCCATTTTTTCTGTGCTCAGGTCTCCAAGCTGAAGCAGATTGTCCGTAATTATTTCTTCCGGAGCAAGAAAGTATTTACAGGCAATAAATTCTCGTACCAGTTCGGTCAAAGAATCTTCCGGAGCTGTGGGAAGAATGTCGGAAATTTCTTTGGCCCGCACCTTACTCTGCGTCAGTTGGAGGATAAACTCTTGCTGTGTCATCAGGCGGTAACGACATTCAAGCCAAGCAGATGGCCGAGTTCGACGATATCGTCAAAGCAATCTGCCATTACCATCGGAACGTGGTTGCCGACATTGCACTGCTTTTGGAAGAAATCCTTGCTGTCTTTCACCATGAACAGAACGCCCTGTGTGCAACCGCTCATTTGTTCTCCAGTGCCGGCAACTACAGTACCGCGGGCAACAAAAATTGTCTTTGCATCGGGAGAGATGCGAGCCATGGTCAATATCTGACCCTTATCCTGCCGGAAATCATGCCGTATGGTGGGTCCCCACCCGGAGGCAGTGTAATTGCGAATGTCGTAACTTAAAGGCTCTGCATCATAGCCGCGCATTTGCAGGTTGATGGAGGAGTGATAGGTGATGATCAGATTGGCGCGCTCTTCCGGAGTCATTTCGTTCACTTTATCCTGCAAATCGTTGGAAGGTGCCATGAATGTGGCAACGGTTTTTCCGTCTGCTTCATAATACAGAGGAACGCAATTGCCCATATAGGCGCCGGCCTTTGCTGCGCTGGACAGCATGATCTGTGCGACCAGACCGGGAATATCATACTCGCAGGCAGAGGAGATGCCTTCGGCATTCAGCAGTGAATGAGCAAAGCAAGGCGTCATGTGTTCTGCGTTTAACCGCGTTGTAGCGCACATTTCGGGACAGGGGGCAGAGAATGCGTTGCATTCATAATGATCCATAAATTTCTTTACGGTTGCATAGAAACGAAGACCGTTTACGACTTCTTCCTTTTTAACGTTGCAAACGCCGGCTCCGGCAATCAGCTGATCGGCCTTTTCTTCCCATTCAGCCTTGTCTGCAGCGGTGAATTGCATGGCATTGCGGGTAGGCAGGGTAGGACATGCGGTGCCTTCCATGTGGGACTGATCTAAAAATTCGTGCACATCGACACACTGATAGCTAAAGCCGATGCGCTGTGCGGCATCATCAATGTTGATGAACCCATCACAGGCGGAGACAAGGGCAGAATTGGTAAAGGCACGGGTTATCAGCAGCATTTTGCTCCGGCTCAGAACTTTCTTAAGCCGATAGGCTTTCATTTTCTTTACGGTTTCTTCCCAGGTCATTTCGGACACGCATTCCAGTCCTCTGGCACGCAGCATGGCAGGAACCTGAGTTTTATCACAGCATTCCTGAAGGCAGATAAAGGGCTTTTTGGTTCGTGTGGCCAGTGCTAACACGATGGGATAGGTGCGGCCGATGGAGGTAAAAAGATATACATCCGCCTTTGCATCGTTCTTTGTCAGTTCTTCCATCATGGCCTCGGTCACTTCAAAACTCTCTGTGATTTCACAGCTGACGGGGTCTAACATTTCAAAATCCTGTTCCGGTTGGATGTATTTCGCCAGATTTTCCCGGAAGGCTTTGTAGCCATCTGCTCCGACCATGCGGTCAAATTCCAGCGTCAATGTTTCACCGGCGCCGAAACGGCAGGGACCTTCAAAGACGTATTCATGCACCATGATGCCTATGACGGGCTGAACGACTAGCTTGATGTCTTCTGCTTTTCGAATTGCCATTGCGATCCGCTCCTTTTTATTTGTTTTATTTGTTCGGTTTGTGTTTTTATCCTAGCAGATGAGGATTGAATATGCCAGAATGACTATTGAAACAAGTCTTTTCAAGACATGAAAACGTTCAAAAAAAGCAAAATTTCCACAAAACCAACCAAAAAAGTTGGTTTTGTGGAAACAGAGCAAAAAGGAAGTCAGACCGGGAACTGCAAACGGTTTGGCTG
>CAVLAO010000010.1:39645-42893 GCA_963660915.1 Bacteroides sp. CAG:927
GTTGCAGAAGATTTGTTATGGTTGTGCGCTATGATTTAATACGGCGTCGACAATGGAACCAAAACGATCTATGAATGCCAAATGATCCTCACGTGCAGCATCCAGAGAGACATTACCATAGACCATCATCACAGCGTCAGGAGTCCAACTATCATCACCAAGCTGTTTCATTTCCTCGATAAAAGTGTTGACCTCAAGCTTTGTCATCGAAATGCATCCTTTCTATTTTGAAGTGAGAGAAGCTTAACACTGGGAAAGAAAATTGGCAAGCGGACAATATGTATAATTTGCATTCGAAACAAACGGAACCTTTCTCGGTGATTTTATGAAAAAAGTTGTTATGCGCATGGATGATTTTCTTGAACTACAAAGGATTGAATCAAATTTAATGGTACAAAATTCAACAGAAAACATATAGATACCCAGTTTGCAGGTTGGTTGAATCAAAAGAAGAAAAGGATGTAGAATGAAGTGAATAGTGATGAAGGAGGCTGAGGTATGACATCAGTGCAGATCAAATGTTTCTTAGAAGCAGCGCGTTCTGAAAGTTTTACAGAAGCAGCGGAGAAGCTCTATATGACCCAGCCTACCTTTGGAAGACAAATTTCATCTCTTGAGAAGGAGTTGGGATTTTCCTTGTTTGTGCGGGGATGGAAATCCTATCGTCTAACGGACCAGGGCGTTCTTTTGCGGGACGGGCTGACAAGGCTGTCTGCAGAGTTGGCTGATTTACTGCAGCAGGCTCAAAAACTGACGGCTGGCGGAGGCGGTGTTCTGCGTATCGGCATGTTGGAAGGTCAGCTTATGGACGAGCAGTTATTTGACTGGATTCAGCGCTTTCGGATGCAATATCCGGGTGTGGAGGTCAGCAGTTTGCGCTATTCCTTCCATGATCTGCTGGAAGCGGTGCGGGAAAATAAGGTTGATCTTGCGATAACTTTGCAATTGGATGTGGAGCACAGGACGGAATTTCAGTGGCGGCATTTGTATGCGCTGCACAATGAAATTGTATTTCCAAAGCAGTCGAAATTAGCCCAAAAGGATCAATTGACGTTACAGGATTTTGCAGAACAGACCTTTGTAGAGGTGGAGATAGGAGAGTCAGATGTGATCTCAGAGTTGATGAAAAAAAGCTGTCTGGCAGCTGGATTTACACCGCGTTTCCTGCGTGTTCCGGATTTAAAGGCACAGATGGCGGCAGTGGAGTTCGGTTCCGGTGTTGCTGCGTTTAATCAATATCATCAGGCCTGCAATCACCCGGAATTAAGTCACTGTCCGTTGCCGGAACTGCCGGATGTAGATTTTTGTCTGGCATGGGATCGTGATACGGGGAATCCCGCGGTTAAGCTGTTTCTGGATCTGGGTAAATGAGAATATGTGCGCTGCGATTGGGTGGTTTAATCCTGGGGGAATGCGCCACAGGTACGGCGAAAAATGCTGCGGCAGATTGGTCCGATGAGGAAGACTTGCAGCGGATATGCAACAAGAAAATTGACTACTACCGTTTGAATCCAACGCACAGGCAAATCTGCCGTGATTCCGCCGGATTCCAGTGCGCCCAACAGGCTCATCAACGGCACCATGATACAAACGGTGAAGGTTTGAATACAGAGAATGATAAAAATAGAGCGATCTCCGGGGCGTGCAACGCGAAACGCCAGTTTTGGTGCAATGCGTCCGGCTAAAAACAAGGCACATAGGAAGCCAATGATCCACTCAAGGGGAAATGAGCGAGCGGTGATAGCAAACGTGTTCCACTGCAATCCGCCTGTGTGCAAGGCAACATTGTAGAGCCCCATGCAGAAGATCATGAGCCCTGATGTGAGCAGCGTAAACAGCACTTCCTGATACTTTTTTTGAAACATAATGGATTCACCTTTCTTTTTTGAACCTCAAAAAGCAGAAAATGTCGCTCCACCGTCTGACAAAGGTGAAGCGACATTTAATGTCTTTTCCATGATTCTTTTTAGCCATTGTAGCACAGAATGAAAAAAATGTCATGGATATTTATCACAAAAAATACTTTATTCGCAGCTTTCGGGTGCGCCATTGTGCAGCAAAGATAATATCCGGCGCAACTGTTGCGCTGGTATCTGACCGGGGGCGGAGGAAGTCTGTGCGGAGCCAAAGGTAATCGCGGAACCAAAGGTTTCACCGCATAAACGACTGACCGCGCCCAACTGTCCCATACTCATAGTAATAAGCGGGAGTTCCGGGTGGAGGCATTTCGTGGATTCGGTTGCGCTTAGCAGGGTCAAAACGTCTGCAGGCGACTTTGGCATGACTGCAATCTTGGCAATATCGCAGCCGTGCCGACGCATTTCCTCCAATGTTTGGAGCAGTGCCTCCCGGGGTGGAGTTTGTTGAAAGTTATGATAGGAATAGATGACCGGAAGATGGTGTTCCTGAGCCAGTTTCCGTACTTGTGCAATCTCTTGTGTCCGGCGAAGCATAGAAAATTCCAAGTCTAACAAATCTGCATTATCGGTGCAAATAATTTCAGCCAGGAGCTTGGCATAATCGAGACCGGAGATGGCCTGCCGACCTCCTTCCTGCTTTGTGCGAAATGTAACCAGTAACGGAATATTGGCCGATTTTGCGCGGACTTCTTTTAACAATGGGACAACAGCAGAAGGAACACAATCTGTCAGGTAATCGATCCGCCATTCTAAAATATCCGGCTGTACAGCGAGAGCGGCGGAAAGACTGTCAAGCACTTCCGTGGGATGCATGCCCATGACAGGAACACAAATTTTAGGCGCGCCGGTTCCAATGGCAACACCGCGGACAGAGAGGGGTGTTTTCACGATAATTTCTACCTCCGATGAAAATGAGATAAAAGGATATCTTATACTTTAACATGCTATGTAGCGATTCAGCAATCACATAAAATCAAAGAATAGGAAGCTGCAGGAGATATTCCCGCACACTGTTCTGTTTAAACTCGGACAGATCTGCATTGGGCACTTGCTCTTTTAAAACATCCAGCATTTTTTTCGGGAAAAAGGGCGTGAACGCATCGTATTTCCCGCCGAGTTTTTCCACCACATGGATACTGTGCGCATTTTCATCACGAATTCTGGCCTTTACTTCCCGAAGCCCATAGGTTTCGGAATACCAATTACAGAAAGCGATCATCGCCTCCGGTCCGTACCCCTGATTTTGATAGGCACTCAGGAGCTCGACGCCTAATTCTGGAAGCGGTTGATCAATATGCTGCATACTGACTTCGCCGATGAATTCTCCGC
>CAVLAO010000011.1:0-34421 GCA_963660915.1 Bacteroides sp. CAG:927
CACTTATAGAAATCGAGCCATTGGTTACTGGTTACAGGAAAACGGTATTACTGTTATTCCCAATATCAGATTTTCCGATAAACGTTCATATGCCTTTTGTTGTGATGGCATTTCAAAGGACGGAACAATTGCTATTGGATCTCATGGATGTATAAAAGTCAAAGTCGAGAGAGATTATTTCGAAAAAGGTCTATGTGAAATTATACACAAGCTCGCGCCAAAGCGAATTATCGTATACGGAAAAGCACCGGATAGCATATTCGGCGAGTACATAAAATCCGGAATAGAAATCTGCCAATATGATAGTGATTACGCAATCAGTCGAAAGGCGGTGAGCGACTGATGGGCGCAGGTTATCATGGCGGTTTTGGCAACACTCAGGGCTCTGTTCAAAAAGAAATACCTGTTGAAAGGTCTATAGAAAAGCAACCCGAAGAGGAACAAAATGAGACACAAGATATCCGTCAAAGACTTATTGACGAACTAATACAAGATAATGTAAAAATTTCTGTAGATGACGTTGTTTTTATCACAAGAGATAAAAGCAATCAAATAGTATGGTTGGAAAAGGGAAACTCAGCAGCTGGTCTCGAACATATTCTAAACGGGGATGGGAAAAAGCCGGGACACGCAAACGATTTTGAAAAAGCTTTTGGTATTTTAAGAGATCAAATTCCTGAGTACTTAAACAAAGTTATTTCTAATGGAACAATAGTAAGCAATCAATTGGTTCAAAGAGGAATCAATAAAGGGTTTGAGAGAATCTACTATTATGAAGGAAAGCATTATGTTGTCACGGGTATTGGTACGAATGGATTCATAGTCTCAGCTTATCCGAAAAAAATGAAGGGAGATAAATAATAGATGATCACTATAAAGATAATGAATGAATTTATTCACAGCCCTATATGGGTTTATGATGGGGATGATATCATCGATGAACCGGCTCTTATTGCAAACGATACGAAATTGCAGAATTTATGTAGTCAAGCAGAAAATATGTTTTCATCATATTATGAATTTAATTCCCACGATGAGCCTTGTTGGTTTAATCATGAGAAGGAGAAAGAAGAAAAAAATAGGATGCTTGAAATTATTTCCTATATCAAAGCACGTTTAAATGAAATTAATGACGGCAGTTATACTGTCGAAGATTTAGAGACAGAAAGACTCAGGAATCTTTGAATGATCAACAGAGTAACTCCACAGCATTATTCTACATAGAGGAAACGGTCCGGATTCATTCAAAAACGTAACTGCTTTGGGTAAATTTTGGCTGTTTTGAAGTTGATCGATAACTGTATCGTTTGAATAGAACTTAACGTTGGACGTGACTTGCTCGAAAGATATCTTGGTGAAGAAAATACAGCATTGATTATTCGTTTCTTGGAAGTTGATGTAATACGGTATTCGTAATATAACTGGCAGCATAGCAGCGGTTCTATTAAGTTTGTTATAACCTTCTTATAAAAGCTTAGCATCTTTTGCAGAGAATTTTCGTTTAACAAAATCCAACTGCGATATTTCCGGGCATAAGCAGCGCAAGAACTCCATCCTCGGAAGTTTGTTTCAAAACAAAGAAAAATCCTTGCGGTACAAGGGAGAAATGTTATATAATAAACTGTATTTGTGCGCTTCTTTGCCATGAGCCGACTGCGGTTTCCAGCGCACTGTGAAAAAACGGGAGGAACGGAAAATTTATGAACACCCATTATGATGTTGCAATCATCGGCTGCGGCGAGGCAGGCATTTTTGCCGGCTACGAGTTGAAAAAGCTGCGCCCGGAGCTGCAGGTGCTGGTACTGGATCAGGGCGCGGACATCTATTCCCGCCACTGTCCTATTGTTGCCGGAAAAGTGGATCACTGCGTGAACTGCAATATTTGCGACACCATGTGCGGTTTTGGCGGCGCCGGTGCTTTTTCCGACGGCAAGTTCAATTTCACCACTGCTTTCGGCGGCTGGCTGACGGACTATATGTCCGATGGCGAGGTGATGGAACTGATCCGCTATGTAGACAGTGTCAATGTTCAGTTTGGCGCCACCACCCAGTGCTTTTCTACGGATACTCCCGAGGCCCGGGCACTGGAGAAAAAGGCCCTTGCCTATGACCTGCACCTGCTGCAGGCCCAGTGCAAGCACTTGGGAACCGAGAACAACCTGCGCATTCTGGCCAACATCTATGAATACCTGAAGGATAAGATTGATTATCGTTTCCGTACGGCGGTAGAGCAGATCAATCCGACGGACGCAGGCTATCGGCTGACGATGAAAGACGGCGACACGGTGGAGGCTGCCTATCTGGTGGCGGCGCCCGGCCGCTCCGGCGCAGAGTGGTTTGCGGCGGAGTGCCGCCGTTTGGGCATTCACCTGATCAATAATCAGGTGGACGTCGGTGTGCGGGTGGAGCTTCCGGCCAAGGTGTTCGAGCACATTACCGATGTGGTTTACGAGTCCAAGCTGGTCTACCGCACCAAGCAATACGGTGACAGCGTGCGCACCTTCTGCATGAATCCCTATGGGCATGTTGTGGCAGAGAATGTGGAAGGCATCAACACGGTCAATGGCCACAGCTACTCCGATCCTTCCCTGCGCAGCGAGAACACCAACTTTGCGCTGCTGGTGAGCAACAAGTTTACCGAGCCCTTTGACGAGCCCTATCGCTACGGCAAGCACATCGCCTCTCTGAGCAACATGCTGGCCGGCGGCGTGCTGGTACAGCGGTTCGGCGATCTGGTAAAGGGCGTTCGAACCAATGCCCATCGACTGAGCCAGTCCTTTACCCACCCCACCCTCAGCGCTGCGATTCCCGGCGACCTGTCGCTGGCTCTGCCGAAGCGTCAGTTGGACGACATCATTGAAATGATCTATGCTCTGGACAAGATTGCCCCCGGTACGGCCAATTACGACACCCTGCTTTACGGCGCCGAGGTGAAGTTCTATTCCAGCCGCATTCAGCTCTCCAACGAGTTGGAGACCCCCATGAAAAACTTTTTCGCCATCGGGGACGGCGCAGGTACTACCCGTGGACTGGCGCAGGCAGGCGCATCCGGAATCAAGGTGGCAAGGGTGATTGCCCGGCGCCTGGGAGAGTGACCGCACGCAGGAAATGCATTTTTATGCAAATGCACAGAATATGCAGGACGAAAAATGCGATAAAAACAGATGTAAAATTCAAAAACTTCGGTTTATCCTCGACAAAAATAGGCTGCAACAGCTGAAAATGCAGGATAGGTTCTTGCGAACTTTCCCGTTAGCGTGTATAATGCAAGCAATCGGATGAAACCGAATAAAAATTATATGTATATGGAGAGATGAAAAATGAAGAAGATTGTTTCTCTGCTGTTGGCATTGAGCATGTGCTTCGCACTGCTGACCGCCTGCGGCAGCAGCAGTTCCACTGCCGACAAGAGCGCTTCCGCTTCCGGCAGCTCCGCCTCCTCTGATGTGAAGACCATCGAGTCCGGCAAGCTGATCATGGCCACCAACGCCCAGTTCCCGCCCTACGAGATGGTTGCAGACGGCGAAGGCGTGGACGGAACCGGTTTCGAGGGCATCGACGTGGAGATTGCCTCCGCAATTGCAGAAAAGCTGGGTCTGGAGCTGCAGATCGACGACATGGATTTTGATGCGGCTCTGACTGCTGTTCAGCAGGGCAAGTGCGACATCGTGCTGGCCGGTCTGACCTACACCGACGAGCGGGCAGAGCTGATGGCTTTCTCCGACTCCTATGCGCAGGGCGTTCAGGCGATCATCGTCAAGGAAGATTCCACAATCAAAGGCCCCGACGATCTGGTCAATGCCAGCATGATCGGCACACAGCGCGGCACCACCGGCTATCTGTACTGCAGCGATGACTTCGGTGATGATCATGTGGCCGCTTACGATAACGGCGCAGCTGCAGTTCAGGCACTGATGAACGGTCAGGTGGACGCAGTGGTCATCGACAAGATGCCTGCAGAGACCTTTGTCGCGGAAAATGACGGCCTGAAGCTGCTGGACACCGCTTATACCACCGAGGACTACTGCGCAGCCATGAACCTGGACAACGAGGCTCTGGTGAAGGAAGTCAATGTGGTTCTGGCGGAACTGCAGGCCGATGGCACTCTGGACAGCATTGTTGCCAAGTACATCAACGCCGACTGAGCGTTATAAAACGACGCATACAGGGACGGTCGGAACGGGCCGCCCCTGATTCCCTTTTAACATCAAAGACCAACGAGGTGAGTGAACTGTGACAGGAATGATCGCGGCAGCCAGCTTTGCGGACACCGCTTTCGCACAGAACTTTTATAAGAGCTTTATCGCCAATGGGCGGTGGGAGCTGTATGTTTCCGGCTTGGGCCGCACCATAGAGGTTACGGTCCTGGCGCTTTTGCTGGGCGTTGCTCTGGGCGTTGTGACGGCTCTGATTCGCGTGGCCTATGACCAGCGCCGTCCCGGCCGCAACAGCATCGGCAGCGCAGTGCTAGGTGTGTTTAATGTCATCACCAAGGTGTATATCACCATTGTGCGCGGCACTCCTGCGATTGTTCAGCTGATGATTCTGGGCTTCGTTGTGTTTAAGTCCAGCCGCAACTTCACTTTGGTAGGCGCGTTGGGTCTGGGGATCAATTCCGGCGCTTACGTGTCCGAAATCATTCGCTCCGGCTTGATGAGCATTGACAAGGGGCAGATGGAGGCCGGCCGCAGTCTGGGTCTGGATTATATGACCACGATGACCCACGTGGTGGTGCCTCAGGCCATCAAAAACATCCTTCCGGCACTGGGAAATGAGTACATTACCCTGCTGAAGGACACATCTCTGATCTCTGTCATTGCCGGCAAGGAGCTGCTGTATGCAGCAAAGGCAGTTTCGGCAAAGACCTACGACTATATGTTCCCACTGTTGGGCGTTTCCGTGGTGTACCTGATTATGGTCATCATCTTTACCTGGCTGTTGGGTATTCTGGAGAGGAGGCTGAGAGCAAGTGATCGCCGTTAAACATCTGACAAAAGCGTTCGGCAGCCATGTAGTGCTGGACGATATTTCCGAGTCCATCGAAGCCGGAGAAAAGGTGGTTATCATCGGTCCTTCCGGCTCCGGTAAATCTACTTTCCTCCGCTGCCTGAATCTGTTGGAGGTTCCCACCTCCGGCCAGATTATTTTTGACGGGCAGGATATCACCGACCCCAAGGTGGACATCGACAAGGTGCGTCAGCACATGGGCATGGTGTTCCAGCATTTCAATCTGTTCAACAACCTTTCCGTCATGGGAAACATGACGCTCGCCCCGATCAAGTTGGGCCTGCTGAAGAAGGAAGAGGCGGAAGCGGAAGCAGAAAAAATGCTGGAGCGGGTCGGACTGCCGGACAAGGCGCTGTCTTTTCCGGCGCAGCTCTCCGGCGGCCAGAAGCAGCGCATTGCCATTGCCCGGGCACTGATGATGAAGCCGAAGATGATGCTGTTCGATGAGCCGACCTCGGCACTGGACCCGGAAATGGTGGGCGAAGTGTTGGAAATCATGAAAGAGGTGGCGCAGGAGGGCATGACCATGGCGGTTGTGACCCACGAGATGGGCTTTGCCCGCGAGGTTGCCACCCGGGTGCTGTTTATGGACGGCGGCCACATTGTGGAGCAGGGAAAGCCGGATGAGATCTTCTCCAATCCAAAAGAATCCCGCACCCAGGAGTTCCTGTCCAAGGTGCTTTAAAACAAAGAAAACTCCCTTTATGGGTGACAGAAAATGTCACTCATAAAGGGAGTTTTGCTGTATAAAATGCAGAAAAAGTGCTTATCATGCCTTTGTTTCTGCTGTGCCGGGCTTGACCTCTATGCCGGCCAGAGACTCAAAGTATTGAATAATGCCGGAATGATCCTCGTTTTCGTGGCCGCTTACCTTGAGGGACTGCAGGATCTCCAGCAGTTGGGCAGTCAGGGGCAGGGGAACATCCGCCGCGTGAGCGGAGGACATGACATTTTTGATGTCCTTTAAAATGATGGAGATTTTGCCTCCGGGGACGAAGTTCCGGTCAAGCATCATAGGTGCTTTTGCATCCAGCACGGTGCTGCCGGCAAAACCGCCGCGAATGGCCTGATATACCCGTTCCGGATCTGCCCCGGCCTTGGTGGCCAGCACCAGCGCTTCCGATACGGCGGCGATGGTCAGGTTGACGATGATCTGGTTGGACAGCTTTGCAAGGCTTCCGCAGCCGCAATCCCCCACCAGAAGCCAGGATGCGCCCATGGCCTTGAAATATGGGACAGCGCGGTCGAAGTCTGCCTGTGTACCGCCCGCCATAAAGGCCAGCGTACCGTCAATAGCCTTCGGTTCTCCGCCGGAAACGGGAGCGTCCAGAAAGCGGATGCTGCGTTGAGCCAGCTGCCGGGCAAAGGAACGGGACTCCTCTGGGGTGACAGAGCTCATATCTACGACCAATGTGCCGGGCTTCATTGCGGCGGCAATGCCGTCTGCGCCGAAGAGCACCGTATCTACGACGGAACCGTCGGGCAGGATTGTGAACACGATGTCGCAGACTGCACCCAGTTCCCGGAGGGAGAGGGCTTCTGCACCCGCGTCGGTCAGAGGTTTGAGTGCGGCGGGATTCCGGGCATATACGGAGAGGGGAAACCCTGCCCTGCAGAGGTTGAGCGCCATGGGCTTACCCATAATGCCTAAGCCGATAAACCCGATTCGTTCCATGGAAATCACTCCTGTTGATAAAAAGTCCTGTGTGGATTCTCAGTTTGTTTTGTACAGACAAGCGGCAAAATGCAGAATGATGACAGAATCTGTTCCGTTAGCACTGAATCTCCACCCGGCTGCCGCCGGTGCGGTCTTTGCGGACGATAATCTGACGATCAATACGATCTTTCAGTTCCGCAACGTGAGAAATAATGCCCACCAGACGGTTTCCGTCAGACAGCCCGGCCAGCGCCTGCATGGCCTGTTCCAGTGCATTGTCGCTTAGAGAACCAAAGCCCTCGTCCACAAAAAGTGTATCCATACGGATACCGCCCGCCGACGCCTGCACCTCGTCAGAAAGCCCCAATGCCAGCGACAGGGAGGCAAGGAATGCCTCGCCGCCGGAGAGCGTTTCTGCACTGCGTTCGCTGCCGTTATAGTGATCAATGACGTCCAGATCAAGGCCGCTCTGGGAGCGGACATCCGCGGCAGTGGTGCGCCGCTTAAGTTCATACTGACCATCAGACATAACCATCAGGCGGAGATTGGCCCGACTCAGAATGCGATCAAAATAGGTCGTCTGGATGTATGTTTCCAGCATGATCTTCTCCTTGCCGCTGAGACTACCGTTGGCTGTGTCGCTGAGCGCCCTGAGCCACTGATAGCGGCGCTCTGCCTTGACCAGCGTTTCCGACTGAACGGTGAAATTTTGACGGATCAACTCATTGGCACTTTGCCGTGCGGCAAGAACCTTTCCGCGAGCAGTGAATGCGGCTTTCTTCTGCTGAAGTTCAGCCTGTTCTGTTTTCAGAGCCTCGGTATTGTAGAGGGGAAGAGCCTCAAGCTGTGAATTTAGCTGGGTCAGTTGGCCTTGCAGGCTCTCCACCTGTTTGACCGCTGCATCCAACGCATCTTGAGCAGACTGTTGTGCGGCTGTGATCTGGTCTGCCTCGGCAGAGATCTCCTTCATCTTTTCGGACACTGCCGCTTTATCCGCAAATGGGAGCTGAGATTCCAGTTGGCGGATCTGCACCTGCAATTCCTCCTGATGAGCCTGTTCGGCGGCAATCGCTTTCTCAAGCTCCTGTCGGTGCTGATTTGTATCAACCAGCTTTTTCTGTTCCTGCGGCAGAAGCTGGTCGATTTCCGCCCGGCGCTTTTGCCGGGCGCTCAACCTCTTCGCCTGTTCTGTCAGTTCGATCACATGGGCATTGATTGTGCCCAGCAGTGCTTCAGCGCGGGTGCGGAGCGCCTTCTCTTCCAAATGTTCCAGTTCCGGGAATGCCTTGCTTGCACTATGGCACCGGGTTTCGTGTTGCAGCAGTGTATCATGGGCGGATTGGCACGCCTGTTCATATGTATTCAAGACGGCTTGTTGAGACAAAATCTCCGATTCCAATGCAAGCTTGCGCTTGCAGTCTCGCCGGGCCTTATCGATGGCTTTCGTCTGCTCCAGCTCCTGCGCCTGCAGCTCAGTCAGCTGATGGGACACTGCGTCTTCGGCGTTTTCCAGGGTGCAGTCTGTTAACTGAGCAGATAACTCCTTTGTCAATGCCGCTTCCTGCGTTTCACAGGTTGCACGGAGAGCCGCTGCTGCATTGCTTTTGCTGCTTGCAGCGGCGCTTGCACGATCTGCCGCAGCTTTTGCGGCTTCGACCTCTGCCTGATCCGGTACATTTTCCGGAACGGCCGCCAGCGCGGGGTGATGCACGGAACCGCAGACCGGGCAGGGGATACCATCGGTGAGGTTGCGGGCAAGGACCCCCGCTTGGGCATCCAGAAAGGACTGATTTTTCCGATCATATGCATTTTGCCTTTTTTCAGCTTCCTCACGGGCGGCCAGATACTTTGCCTGAGCTTGGGAAAGTGCCGCAAGTTTTTTCTGATAGTCAGCCAGCCGTTGCTTTAATTCGGTCAGCGCGGCTTTCTGTTCCGCCCGTTTTTCGCGCTGAGATTCCAGACTTTTCAGTTGTTCCTCCGCATGGGCCAGAGCGGTTTGCTCGGCCGACAGTGCGTTCCATTCAGCCTGAGCTTTTTCGGCCTGCTGAGTCTTCTCTTCAAGATCGGCGGACAGCTCTGCCTGCTGCGTCAGCAGAGTCAGTAAGTCAGTAAGCGCCTTTTGGCGTTCCTGTTCCCGCTGGGTACGGTGCGCCGTATCGACGGTCTCCGCCGAGACATCACCCAGTTCCGCAAGCTCCTTCTGCAGATCTGTGATCGCTTTAGACAGCAGGTCGATCTGCTCCTGATCCTGGGCTATGGCCAGTGTGTGGTTTTCCGCGCTGGCCTCGGAAGCCCGACAGGCTGCGCGTTTGCCGTCCAGTTCGTCGTATCGGGGGAGCTGCTGCTCCAGACGGATCCATTCTGCTTTTAGCTGTTCTGCCCGGGGCATCCTGGCTTTTGTGGCATTGTGTGCGGCCTGTTTTTCGGCCAGCAGCTCTTTCTGCTGCTTGAGGCGGCTCGTCAGATCGGTCTGTTCCTGTACTCGGAGCGCACGGGTTTGAGCATCCGTCAGCATTTGTGCCAAAGCACCAAGGCGTTGTTCCGTCTGCTCCAACTGCTGTGTCAGTTCAGATGACAATGTACGGTCCTGCTCAATCAGGGCATCCAGCAGCGGTGCAATATCATCTGCCGGAAGTTGACCTGCCGCAGCGCTCTGGGCTTTCGAATAAAGTACGTCATCCTCGGCACACTGGATGCCGGACACATATTGCTGCACACTTTGCTGAAGTTCTTCGCACCGGTCTTTTGCCTGAGCGGCCGCACTTTTCAATTTTAGCTGGAGTTTCTCATAGCGCTCTGTTTTGAAAATACTCCGAAAGATCTCTATGCGTTCCTTGGTGCCGGCCTGAAGCAGACGGCGGAACTCGCCTTGGGCGATCATGGCAATCTGAGAAAACTGCTCCCGATCCACGCCAAGAATGGACTGGATCTCCGTATTGACTTCCCGGGGTTTGGTAAACACACGGCCATCCGGCATGGTCAGTTCTGCATCTGCCTTTTGTAAAACGAATTTATCTCCGCGTTTGGCAGGGCGCTCATACTCCGGGTTGCGGCGGATGGTATAGGTTTTGCCTGCATAGTCGAACACCAGCTCCACTTCCGTGGGGGTTTCCGGATCAGCGTACTTGGATCTCAGCATATCGGGGGTTCGATTGTCACCGCTGGCTGCACCGAACAAAGCAAATGTAATAGCATCGAAGATGGTTGTTTTGCCCGCGCCGGTGTCACCGGTGATGAGATACAGGCCATGGGTGCCCAGCTTGTCCAGTTCCAGTACCGTCTTGCCCGCATAGGGGCCGAAGGCGGACATTGTCAGTTTGATCGGTCTCATTGCGCACCCTCCCAGATCTGCTCCATCAGGTCGTGAATGTACTCCGACTGCTCCTCGCTCATGGGCTGATTGTTTTGTTTTTCGTAGAGTTCAGCAAACAATTCCAAGGGGGAGAGATGCTCTATATCTGCTGTATTCTCCAGATGGAATGCCCCGCGGGTGCGGGTGTTGTCATAGTCCAGCTTCATGAGGTTCGGGTAGATGACGCGGAGTTTGCCGATGGCGTTGGTCACATCCTCTTCGTCGGTCAGAGTGATATGCAAATAGTCGTCCGTGGCAGTTCCATCGTAGAAGGACTTTGATGTAACGTCCATATAGCTGCCCCGGATCTCCCGCATATCGTGCCGGGGAACGAGGGGAATTGTGCGCAGACGGAGATTGCCTTTTTTCTTTAATTCGACCACTGTGACCGATTTCTGGCGGTTGGCCTCGGAGAAGGAATACTTCAGCGGGGAACCACAGTAGCGAATGGTTTCCCGGCCGACGTGCTGAGGACCGTGGATGTGTCCCAGTGCCACATAGTCGAAGCAGTCAAAGACGGAAGCGTCCACATTGTCGGCCCCGCCGACGGACACTTCTTCTGAATCGCACCGCTCTGCACCGGTGACAAATTGGTGCGTCAGCAACACATTTCGCGCTGTTTCGTCCACATTCATGTGTTCTACAGCAGTGCGCAACGCGTCAGTGTAGCTTTCGATTTCCGCATCCGGGTAAAGACAACGTACATGGGCAGGCTTCAGGAATGGCAGCAGATAGAAACGTACCTCGCCCCATGAATCAACCAGTGTGATCGGGTCTACCATGCCGTTGTAGACAGGGGAGACGTGGATACCACTGCGCTCCATGAGCCGTCCGCCAAAGGCGACCCGCTCGGCGGAGTCGTGGTTGCCGCTGATCATCAGCACCTGTAATTTGCGCTCAGATAGATGGCAGAGAAAGCAGTCCAACAGCTGTACCGCCTCTGCTGATGGGACGGGCTTGTCGTAGATATCCCCTGCAATGAGCACTGCGTCCGGTTGTTCGGCATCAATGATGTGGAGAATTTCGGTTAGAATATAACGTTGATCCTCCAGCATGGAAAACTCATTGACACGTTTTCCTAAGTGAAGGTCAGATAAATGAATCCATTTCATGGCAGCTTCCTCAATGAACTTCGTATCTTTGCAGGTCAAACCCTTTTTCCTGCGCCAGGTCGGCCAGTTCCTGCGGGGCGGCGCAATCCAGATCTATGGCCTGCATCATTGCGCCGCCAAAGCCGCCGCCATAGTAGGCGCCATAGAGCGCTTCTTTCAGGTCGCGGCGCAGACGGTCTGTATCAATGCGAATGGTGATTTCAGACATGATATCATCTTCCTTCATCGTGTTAAATGTGATTTGCGGTTTGAGTATGGCATTCCTGTTGTTTAAAGTCCGCTTAATTTAAAAATTGATGTTGGCTATTGATAAATGGTATATATTGTTGTTATTTTTTGCTGATTCTTATAAAAATATATAATAATTTTATTTAAAATGCAATATTGCCGTGCAATATACAAAAAACCACGCTGAAATCAACTGATTTCAGCGTGGTTTGGTCCGAGTGGTGCGACTCGAACGCACGACATCCAGCTCCCAAAGCTGGCGCGCTACCAACTGCGCTACACCCGGAAAAATATTACCTATACATTATAGCGGATTACCGGTGCAATTTCAAGTGCTTCTTGCGAGAAAATTGGGAATATGCTATGATAGGCAAAAAGAATCGACAGCGAGGAAATTCCTATGAGAATGCGAAAGAAGAAGAATTTAGAGCCGCGGATGGAGGCCTGCGCCGCCTGGCAGGAGAAGTTGCCGGCAGAGTGGAAGGGCCGCTGGAGGGAGAAAATGCCCGCAGCGCGGGAGGTGCGTCTGGAGCTTGGTTGCGGCAAGGGCCGTTTTACCGTGGAGACTGCGGCAAGAGAGCCGGATGTGCTGTTCCTTGCGGTGGAGCGCATTCCGGACGCACTGGTAATGGCGATGGAACGGGCAAAGGAACGGGGGCTTGCCAATGTAGTGTTCATCTGTGATGATGCGGCTTCGCTGTCGGATTGGTTTGCACCGGATGAGATCGACCGGATTTATATTAACTTCTGCGATCCGTGGCCCAGTAAGAAGCATGCCAAGCGGCGGCTGACCCATGAGGGCTTTTTGAAGTCCTATCGGGACGTTTTGCGTTCTGGCGGCCAGATTCACTTTAAGACAGATAATCGTCCCCTGTTTGAATTCTCATTGACCCAGTTTCCCCGGGCCGGCTATGATCTGAGCGAGGTGAGCTTTGACCTGCATGGTCAGCAGGCAAATGTGGTGATGACCGACTTTGAGGCGGTGTTCCATGAGCAGGGGGTAAAAATCAACCGCTGTGTCGGCACAAAGACGGCACTGCCGGACACACTGGGAGAAGAGCCTGCGTTGGGGCTGCTGTCCTACTGGAAGGAAGGCGACCCGATTCCGAGAGGACTGGAAAAATACGTGCGGGAACATGAAATTGCTCTGCAGGCGGAGCAGCGGCGGAAAAGCTGAGCCGCAGAGCGGACAGAAAAAAAGAAAAGCGCAGGAATCATACGATTCCTGCGCTTTGTTGTTTCAAAGAGACTTAGGCCAGCTTGGACTTTGCCAGCTCGGTCAGCTGGGTGAAAGCAGCCTTGTCGTTGACAGCCAGCTCAGCCAGCATCTTGCGGTCGATCTGGACGTCAGCCAACTTCAGACCGTGCATGAAGCTGGAGTAGTTCATGCCGTTTGCCTTGCAGGCGGCGCTGATACGGGTGATCCACAGCTGACGGAAGTCGCGCTTCTTCATGCGGCGGCCGGCGTAAGCATAGGCACCAGACTTCATCAGAGCCTGCTTGGCCATCTTAAAGTGCTTGGACTTGGAGCCCCAGTAGCCCTTTGCCAGTTTCAGGGTTCTATTTCTTCTCTTGCGCGTCATCATTGCGCGTTTAACTCTTGCCATTTCAAATGCCTCCTATCTTCGGGTGATTGTCTTATTTGTAAGGGATCATCTTGCGGATAGTGGCCTCATTGGTCACATCAGCATAGGCACCCATGCGGAGGCCTCTCTTGCGCTTGGTGGTCTTCTTGGTCAGAATGTGGCTGGTGAATGCGTGAGCGCGCTTCACGTGACCGTTCTTTGTGACCTTAAATCTTTTCTTTGCACCGCTGTGGGTCTTGGTTTTCAGCTTGGCCATAGTTGGTTCTCCTTTCAAACCCGGCGTATTGCGCCGGCCTTACTTAAGCTTCTTCGCTTGCAGCAGCTTTGGCGGCTGCTTCTGCAGCTTCCCGCTCCTTGGCATCCTTTTTCAGTTCCTTGGACGTCTTGGGTGCAAGGAACATGGACATGTGGCGGCCCTCCAGTTTGGGGGACTTATCCATGTTGGCGATGGCGGAGCACTGAGCGGCGAAATCCTTGAGCAGATTGAGACCGATCTCGGTGTGAGCCATTTCACGACCGCGGAAACGCACAGTGACCTTCACCCGGTTGCCCTCACCCAGGAATTTCTGAGCCGAGCGCAGCTTGGTGTTGAAGTCGCCCACGTCAATGCCGGGGGACATGCGCACTTCCTTAATCTCAACTACATGCTGGTTCTTCTTAGCCTCTTTTTCGCGCTTGGCCTGCTCGAAACGGAACTTGCCGTAATCCATGACCTTGCACACGGGAGGAACAGCCTTGGGGGAAATCTTCACCAAGTCCAAACCTGCCTCCTCAGCGACCTGAAGAGCCTGAGCGGAGGACATAATGCCCAGCTGCTCGCCGTCCGCGCCAATCAGGCGGACTTCCTTATCGCGGATTTCTTCATTGATCTGATGATCCTGCGTCTTAGTGCTAATACCGATACACCTCCATAAAAACGATGAAAAAAGCGGATACCGAAACGGCATCCGCACAACACGAGCCTTCCATCTGCCAGAGACAAAGGGAAGGAGAATCGAAATTGTTAACCCTTTTGCTGTTCGCTGAGGGTGAGGATGGGACACCATTCCTGCTTTCTTTTGCCCAACCATTATAGCAACGGCATTCTGCTTTGTCAAGCAATTGCTATCGATAAAGTATTATTTTTTTTCAAGCCAGATCATCAGCGCTGCCACATCCGCAGGACTGACACCGGAAATGCGGCTGGCCTGGCCCAGATTCATGGGGCGGATGCGTTCCAGCTTCTCCCTTGCCTCCAACCGCAGACCGGAGAGACTGGCATAGTCGATCTGTTCCGGAAGCGACCGCGCCTCCAGGCGGCGGAATTCCTCCACCTGCCGCAGCTGGCGGGTGATATAGCCCTCGTACTTCATGGCAATTTCGACTTCCTCTGTTACTGCCTTGTCCAGCACCGGCCGCTGGGGATCAAAGGCAGCCAGATCGGCATAGCTGATTCTTGGGCGGCGAAGCAGATCGGCCAGCTTGGCGCTGCCGGATTTGGGAGACTGTTCGCCGCGGCGTTCCAACAGGGCGGCCAATTCCGGTGTGGCGGAGGTTCCGGTGTGTTCCAACCGTTCCTGTTCCCGGTCAACGGCGGCGTATTTTTCCTCCACTTTGCGGAAGGTCTCGTCACTGACCAGACCGATGCGGTGACCGATGCCGCTCAGCCGCTGATCCGCATTGTCCTGTCGATGCAGCAGGCGGTATTCGGTGCGGCTGGTCATCATTCGATAGGGTTCTTCCGTCCCTTTGGTGACCAGATCATCAATGAGCACGCCGATGTAACCCTGATCTCTGCGGAGAATCAGGGGAGCCTCCCCCTTTAATTTTAAAGCGGCATTGACGCCGGCAACAAAGCCCTGAGCCGCCGCTTCTTCGTAACCGGAGGAACCGTTGAACTGCCCGGCGCCGTACAGTCCGGACACTTTTTTTGTTTCCAGGGTGGGGCGCAGCTCAGTGGGATCGATGCAGTCGTATTCGATGGCATAGGCGCAGCGGGTCATCTCCGCCTGCTCCAGACCGGGCACGGAGTGGAGCATTTTTATCTGCACATCCTCCGGCATGGAGGAGGAAAAGCCCTGAATATACAGCTCCTCTGTGTTCAGCCCCATGGGCTCAATGAACAGCTGGTGACGGGATTTGTCCGGGAAACGAACGATTTTGGTTTCAATGGAGGGGCAGTAGCGGGGACCGGTGGATTCAATGGTGCCGTCGTAGAGGGGGCTGCGATCCAGATTCTCCCGAATGATCCGGTGGGTTTCCTCTGTGGTGTAGGTCAGGTAGCATACCGCCTGATTGCAGGGGGGATTTACCGTAGAGAAGGAGAAAGGAACGACCTCCTCATCGCCGGGCTGAAGCTCCATCCTGGAAAAATCCACGCTGCGGCGGTTGACCCGGGGTGGGGTTCCGGTTTTAAAGCGGCGCAGGTTCAGCCCCAGATTCTGCAGCCGTTCGGTCAGTCCCAGTGCCGCCTGCATGCCGTCCGGGCCGGAGGTGCGCACTACGTCGCCGACGATGGTGCGTCCGCCCAGATAGGTGCCGGAGGCAATGACGCAGGCACGGACGCGGAAGATGGCGCCGTTGCCGGTGACTACGCCGCATACGGCGCCGTTTTCGGTCAGAATATCCACAACTTCCGCCTGCCGGACAAACAGATTTTCCTGGGTTTCCAGGGTGTGCTTCATAACCTCCTGATAGCGGCGGCGGTCGGCCTGTGCCCGCAGAGAGTGGACGGCAGGACCCTTGCCGCGGTTGAGAAGCCGGTATTGAATGCAGGCTTTGTCTGCGGCCCGACCCATCTCGCCGCCCAGTGCGTCCAGTTCCCGCACAAGGTGACCTTTTCCGGTTCCACCGATGGCGGGATTGCAGGGCATATTGCCCACAGCGTCCAGATTGACGGTGAAGCAGAGGGTGCGAAGACCCAGCCGCGCCCCTGCCAGCGCGGCCTCAATGCCGGCATGTCCGGCGCCGATTACGGCAATATCAAATGTTCCGGCTTCATACATGGGGAAATGCTCCTTTCGCGGAGAAAACCAGCTAAGTTTTTCTAAGAAAAAATCCGTCGGTTCGACGGACAACAATCACTCCGTAACCGTCCCATTCTAGCACGATTTCAACGGAACTACAACCCGACTGATTTGAAAAATGCCTGGGATCCTGTCCTGCGGAATCGGCGGGGCAAAAGTGCAGCTGTGTTGCCAAAAAGCTTGCTTTGTGGTAAGATGTTGCAGATAAAAACGGGACAAAGGATGCAGTGAGGTGACTGTTTTGAGACGAATTTGCGCATTGATACTGGCTCTTTGTTTGCTGGGCGCTCTGACTGGCTGCGGCAGCAAGGCAGATCGGGCGGCCCGAAAAGAAGCGCTGAACGCCCTGAGCGACAATTATCAGACGACTTATTCAGTGGATGGTACAACCATTGAGCCGACGGAATTGCTTTCCCAGGATGACATAGTCGTTAAGCTGTTGGGTATTACCGGTACGGCAGAGGAGCCGTCCTTTGTATTTGCCGTTCGCAACGGCACCCGGAACACCATTCATCTTTCGCTTTCCTCTCTGGTGGTCAACGGCTGGGTCGTGGGAGGTTATTTTGAAGAATCGGATATTTCCTCTCACACAGTTACGACCGCGACAGTGAACTCTTACAATGATTTCAGTAGTCTTACCGCCGCATCGGAGGACTATGTCTGGTCGGTCTCAATGGAAATTGATATTTATGGGGATGATTTTGACTCCCTTGGAAGCATCAGCTATGAGACGGTAACCTCCAGTACCACCGGAGAGGAAACGCCGCTATCTCTGGACGGAACGACCTTGTTGGAGAAAGACGGAATTTCCGTGAAGCTGATCCAGACGAATGTGACAGACGATAAAAGTGAGCTGGTGTTCTATCTGGAAAACGACACGGGGATGGACATTGATCTGGCAACCAAGAAGGTTTATTTGAACGACACTCCGGCGGACATGTGGATCTGGACTGAGGTGTTTCCGAATTCCCGCTGCGCGGTCAGCGGAAGGATCGCGGATATCGACACTTATGACGACATTGTAGTGACAGCGGAAGATCAGTTGACCTTCAATATGGAAGTGTACAATTTTGACACCGGAGATGTTCTGATCTCCAAAGATATTTCCATTTCTCTGGGCGATGTTCTGGAGAGCAATACCTGATCTTCAAAGGGGACGCGCAGCGGGCGCGTCCCTTTTTTATAAAGAAAATCCCCTTACAGAGTTGCATTTCCCAATGAATATGGTATGCTAAAAGTTACGATTTTTAAGAGGAGGTTCTGCCTTTGAAGAAGTTAATGGCCTATTTGACCGGATATAAAAAGGAATGTGTCATTGCTCCGGCGTTTAAAATGCTGGAGGCATTGTTTGACCTGTTTGTTCCCCTTGTGATGGCCGAAATTATCAATGTCGGCATCCCGGCCGGGGACACCGGCTATATTTTCCGCCGTTGCGGGCTGATGATTCTGCTGGGACTGGTAGGGCTGTCCTGCTCGATCATTGCCCAGTATTATGCCGCCAGAGCGGCGGTAGGTTTCAGCGCCGGGCTGCGCCACGGGCTTTTTGACCATGTACAGCACCTGAGCTGCGCCCAGCTGGAAAGCATCGGCTCGGCCACCATTATCACCCGCATGACCAGTGATGCCAATCAGGTGCAGAACGGCGTGAACATGGTACTGCGGCTGTTCCTCCGCTCCCCGTTTATCGTGTTCGGCAGTCTGATCCTTGCCTTCACCATCCACTGGAAAGCGGCGGTTATCTTTGCAGCCACCATTCCGGTGCTGTTTGTGATCATCTTCGGCATTATGGCGCTGACCATTCCCGGTTATCGCAAGGTACAGGGAAAACTGGACAGCGTGACCCGGATCACCCAGGAGAACCTGACCGGCGTGCGGGTTGTGCGCGCCTTCCACAAGGAGGAGCAGGAGCAGGCGGAGTTCAACGCCGCAAACGCTGCCCTGAATCGCCAGCAGCAGGTGGTTGGACGCATTTCCAGTCTGATGAATCCCCTGACGTACGTGGTAGTGAATCTGGCCACTGTGGCCATCCTGCAAACCGGGGCGGTGAGCATTCATGTCGGCGCGTTGCAGCAGGGCGACGTGATCGCTTTAGTAAACTATATGTCGCAAGTGCTGGTAGAGCTGGTCAAGCTGGCCAACCTGGTGGTTACCATGACCCGTTCCATGGCCTCGGCAGATCGGATCGCCTCGGTTCTGGCACTGGAGCCGGAGAAGGAAACCGGGACCCTTCGCCCCAAGATGGGGGGAGAGGCATCCGTTGCCTTTCTGGATGCCGGCATTGCCTATAGCGGCAGTCCGCAGGAGAGTCTGTCCCATGTCACCTTTTCTGCCCGTCCCGGCCAGACCATCGGCGTCATCGGCGGTACCGGCAGCGGCAAAACTACTTTGGTGAATCTGATTCCCCGCCTGTATGACTGCACCAGCGGTGAGGTGCAGGTGTTCGGCCGCAATGTGAAAGACTATGATTCCGTGGCACTGCGGCAAATGGTGGGCATTGTCCCCCAGCGGGCCCGTCTGTTTTCCGGCACCATTCGCTCCAACCTGTGTTTTGGTGCGCCGAATGCCACCGACGAGCAGCTCTGGCAGGCATTGAAGACGGCTCAGTGTGCAGAAGTCGTGGAGGGCAAACCCGGCGGGTTGGACGAAGAAGTGGAGCAGGGCGGTCGGAATTTTTCCGGCGGACAGAAGCAGCGGCTTTGCATTGCCCGGGCACTGGTGACAAATCCGTCGATTTTGATTTTGGACGACAGCGCCAGCGCTTTGGACTACGCCACCGACGCCGCCCTCCGGAAGGCCATCCGCGCCCTGCCGGGAGCGCCTACTGTATTTATTGTGTCCCAGCGGGTTTCCTCCCTTCGCCATGCGGATTTGATTCTTGTGCTGGACGAGGGCGCGGTTGTGGGACAGGGTACCCACGAGGAGCTGATGGACAGCTGTTCGGTGTATCGGGAGATCTACGAAAGTCAGTTCCGGCAGGGAGGTGAGGCGGAATGAAGCAAAGCGGTTTCAAGCGCTCCACTGTGGGGCGGGTGCTGCGGCGGATTCGCCCCTATTGGGGCTGGTTGGCACTAAGCCTGGTGACGGCCGCCTTCAGCGTGGCAACTCAGCTTTACGTTCCCATTCTGTCCGGCGATGCCATTGACCGCATGATCGGTCAGGGAGCGGTGGATTTTGCCGGCGTGTCAGCGATTTGCCGCAATATTCTTCTCACCCTTGCGGTTACCGCCGTCAGCCAGTGGCTGTTGGGCATCTGCAACAACCATATGGCCTTTGACGTCAGCCGGGATCTGCGAAGGGACACCATGGAGAAGCTGCAGACCCTTCCTCTTGCGGAACTGGATCAGCACGCTACCGGCGATTTGCTCAGCCGCATGGTGGCGGATGTGGATCAGTTTTCCGATGGTCTGCTGATGGGCTTTACACAGCTGTTCACCGGCGTTTTGACGATTTTGGGCACACTGATCTTCATGTTGGTGCTGAATCGGCCGATTACGGCTGTAGTTGTACTGGTAACGCCACTGAGCATGATTGTCGCCGCCTTTATCGCCAAGCATACCTACCGCAACTTCCAGCGGCAGAATCAGATTCGCGGTCGGCAGACCGGATTTATCAACGAAATGGTGGAAGGACAAAGCGTAGTGCACGCCTTCGGACGGGAGCAGAAGACGCTGGAGGAGTTCGACGCGCTGAATGATCAGCTGCAGGCGGCCAGCGAGAAGGCCATCTTTTTAAGCAGTCTGACCAATCCGGTTACCCGCTTTATTAACGGTCTGGTTTATGCCGGTGTCGGTCTGGTGGGAGCACTGTCTGCCATCGGCGTTATTCCCGGCGGAGCCATTACCGTAGGTCAGCTGTCCATTTTCCTCAGCTATGCCAACCAGTATACGAAGCCATTTAACGAGATTTCCGGTGTGGTAACCGAACTGCAGAACGCCATGAGCTGTGCCGACCGGATCTTTGAATTGCTGGATACGCCTTCCCAGACGGAGGATGCGCCGGATGCCCGGGTGCTGACAGCGGATGTGGTAGACGGCTCTGTGGAGCTGAAAGACGTGGCGTTCCGCTATGTGCCGGATCGTCCCCTGATTGAGAAGTTTAACCTGTCGGTGCGGCCGGGACAGCGGGTTGCCATTGTCGGGCCCACCGGATGCGGAAAGACAACGCTGATCAATTTGCTCATGCGGTTTTACGACGTGGACAGCGGCTCCATTGCCGTCTCCGGTACAGATATTCGGGATATTACCCGGCCGTCTCTTCGCCGCAGCTACGGCATGGTGCTCCAGGAAACCTGGCTGCGCAGCGGCAGTATTGCGGAGAATATTTCCTACGGAAAGCCGGAGGCCAGTCGGGAGGAAATTGAGCGGGCGGCAAAATCCGCCCATGCCCATGGCTTTATCACCCGCCTGCCTCAGGGCTATGACACGGTGATTGGGGAAGACGGCGGCAGCCTCAGCCAGGGGCAGAAGCAGTTGCTGTGCATTGCCCGCTGCCTGCTCTGTCTGCCGCCCATGCTGATTCTGGACGAAGCCACCTCCAGCATTGACACCCGCACAGAGCTGAAAATTCAGGACGCTTTCCAACGGATGATGGAGGGCCGCACCAGCTTTATTGTGGCGCATCGACTGTCGACCATTCAGTCGGCGGATGTAATCTTGGTCATGCGAGACGGCCGGATTGTGGAGCAGGGGGATCACACAGCCCTGCTGGCAAAAGGCGGATTCTATGCAAAGCTCTATCAAAGTCAGTTTGACGGAGTGGAAATTTAACCGAACGGATTTGCCGGAGCGGGTCGAGAGAATCTCGGCTCGCTCCGGTTTTGCTTTGGCCGGAATCCGCAGGAAACAATGCACCGGAGGCGTGCTTTTGGAAAGAACAGCGGTTTCTTTCACAAATCTTTAAAATCTGGGCAGTGCATAATCTTGCGCTTTTTGTGCATTTATGATATTGTGTCTTAGATTCGCGTGGTGTATATATTATTATAGGAATACTGGGAATGTCACATGCCGTTTTTCCTTCCTTCCATGCGATGGCAGAGACCTGCAAAACGGTTAAAAACGTTCTTTCATTGTGCAATTTCAGAAGCACGTTCCGGTTGAGTTTGAGGAGAGAAAGACCATGATGAAGCGAAAAAACATGCTCTATCGGCTGCTCTGTGCGGTGTTGGCGGTTCTCTGCTGCTGCACCTTGCTGGCGGCAGGGACACAGGCCTATGCAGCGTCGGAAGAAACCACGTTGGATGCATCGGACGTGTCAGAGGATGAGACGTTCGGGCTGCTGTCCGGAAAGGCGGCGGGCGTTATGACCGGAACGCCGCAGGACGGACTGATTCTGGCGAAGGTTCCGGATGCGGAAATTCAGTACTTCAACAGCATAACGGATGTGGCGCTGGCCCTTGAAAAAGGAAAGGTCAGCTTTGCCGCACTGCCCACGGTGAATTATTATACTCTGGTGCAGGAGTATCCGGATCTGGGTTATCTGGATGTGCCGTTTGCGGTGTACGACGTTGGAACGGTTTTTGCAAAAACCGAAAAGGGCGATGCGATCCGTCTTCAACTGAACGAGTATATTGCCCAACTGAAGGAAAGCGGAAAGCTGGAGGAAATGCAGGATTACTGGCTGTATCCCCATGACTGGGAGAGCGTGGACATTCCCCAGTCGGGAGAAAACGGAGTTCTCACCTTTGCGACCACCAGCACGCTGAAGCCCTTCTCCTTTAAGCTGAACAATGCCCACGTGGGCTATGAGGTGGACATCATCGCCGGCTTCTGCCGGGAGTACGGATACGGTCTGAAAATTGAAGACGTGGATTTTGCCGGCATTCTGAGCGGCATCACCACCGGCAGATACGACCTTGCTGCCGGACAGATTTCATGGACAGAGGAACGGGATAAGAGTGTAAACTTCTCCGATTTCTACTACACCCAGAAATTCGTGCCGATTGTCCGGGCCGACCAGTTTTCCGACTCGCCGGCACTGGTTACCGCCGATTCCGGAACGGACGGCGGATCTTCGGATTCGGGAGCAAAAAGCACCATCGCTAAAAGTATCTACCGGACGCTGATTGATGAGAACCGGTGGCTGTCTCTGCTCCACGGACTGCTTGTGACGATGGTGATCACCCTGGCGGGCTTTGCCCTGGCCAATCTGTTGGGTGCGGCATTTTGCGCCATGTCCATGTCCCGCAGCAGAGTGCTGAAGGCGCTGGCGGCGGTCTATTCCCGGTTAATGCAGGGACTGCCGATTGTGGTCATTCTGATGCTGCTCTACTATGTCGTGTTTGATAAATCCCATCTCTCCAACATCATCGTTGCCATTCTGGGCTTCGGTCTGGTGTTCGGCGCCTATATGGCGCAGCTGTTCGAAGGGGGCATCGGCGGTGTGGAAAAGGGACAGTGGGAAGCGGCCCTTGCCACAGGATTGACCCGACACCAGACCTTCCGGGGAATTGTACTGCCTCAGGCAATCCGCACCATGCTGCCGGGCTATTTCAGCAACCTGATCAGCCTGATGAAGGGAACCGCAGTTGTGGGCTACATTGCCGTCAATGACCTGACAAAGGCGGGCGATATCATCCGTAGCAACACCTTTGAGGCGATTGTGCCGCTGGTGACAATCGCACTGATCTATTTCGCAATCGCATGCCTGCTGCTGTCACTGATGACAATGCTCCGGAAACGGCTGGCGCCCCGATATGTACGTAAGGACAGTCTGAAAAAAGCAAACGGGGGTGCAGAGGTATGATCTCGATTCAGCATTTGAGAAAAGAATTCCCGGACGTCGTTCCGCTGAAGGATGTCAATGCCACAATTGAAAAAGGGGAAGTCATCTCCATCATCGGCCCCTCCGGAACGGGGAAATCCACCTTTTTGCGCTGCCTGAACCGGCTGGAACAGCCCACTTCCGGCACGATCCTTGTGGACGGAGTGGACATCACTGCCAAGGACTGCCCGCTGCACCTGATCCGTCGGAAGATGGGCATGGTGTTCCAGAATTTCAACCTGTATCCCCACATGAATGTGGTGGAAAACATTATGTATGCGCCGATGAAGGTGCTGAAGCTGTCCAAGGCGGAGGCTTACGAGAGGAGCATGAAGCTTCTGCGTACCGTCGGTCTGGGAGGAAGGGAACTGAAGTATCCGGATCAGCTCTCCGGCGGACAGAAACAGCGGGTTGCCATTGCCAGAACGCTGGCGATGGAGCCGGAAATCATTCTCTTTGATGAGCCGACCTCTGCACTGGATCCCACTATGGTGGCGGAGGTGCTGGCGGTAATTCACCGGCTGGCTCAGGAGGGCATGACCATGCTGATTGTCACCCATCAGATGCGCCTTGCCAAGACCGTTTCCTCCCGAATTTTCTATATGGATCAGGGTATTATCTATGAGGACGGCACTCCGGATCAGATCTTTAACCACCCGGAGAAGGAGCGAACCCGCTGCTTTATCAACGGGCTGGACTGGATCCGCAAGAGCTTTTTCCGGGATGAGTTGGATTATCTCGGCTTTATCAGCGAGCTTCAGGCGTTTGCTTTGAAGAAAATGTTCACTCCCGATCTGCTGTATCGGGTTGAGGCGGCAATTGAGGAAGTCTATTTGCAGACGATTCTTCCGGTGCTGGACGAAAAGACAAAAATGGACTTCAGCCTGGAGTATTCCGAGCGGCAGGGCGGCTGCACACTGGAGTTCCGCTGGCAGGCGGCTCAAGTGAACCCGCTGCTTCACATGGACGAGCTTTCCCGCAAGCTGGCGGAACACGCCGCAAGGGATATTCAGTATCAGTATACCGACGATGGGTGCAACGTGATCTCCATGCGGGTGGAAAAGTAACCCTGCCCGGCACCGGAACAGGGATCAGAAGAGAAAAGCACGTCCATTGAAGGAAGTTTTCGAGAAAACATACACCGGACAGCCAGAGCGTGGCGGGGTTCCGGTACGGTCGGGCGGCTGCACCGGAAGAGCTGCATACGGCTCAAAATTCAATTGAGAAAGGTAGAGGTGTATGAGCTTTATGATATCTGTTTTCTCCAGTGCCGCCATGGTTGTGCTTCTTTATCTGGTGGAAAAGCATACTGCGGTGCAAAGGCTTCCCTACATGGTGAAGGAAGCGGCGATTGGAGTCCTGTTCGGCATCCTTGCGATTTTCTCCGGGCAATACGGGATCGCGCTTCAGGACATGATCATCAATGTGTCCGATGCGGCGCCCCTGTGTGCCGGACTGGTGTTTGGCGCACCGGCAGGTGTGATTTCCGGCCTGATCGGCGGAATCTATCGATTCTTCTGGGGTGTCGGCGATTTCACACGGGTTGCCAGCTCAATTTCTATTGTGCTTATTGGGTTTATTGCGGCACTTCTGCGGGAGTTGATGTTCGACGACAAGAAGCCCACCTGGGCTTACGGCATCGGAATCGCCTGCGTGTGTGAAGACATCCACATGCTGTTGATCTTTCTGTTCAATCTGAACGATGCCTCTACCGCGTTTTCCTTTGTGAACCGGTGCACGCTGCCGATGGTGCTGGGGAACGCCGTGGCCATCGGTCTTGCGCTGATGGTTGTGGCAATTCTCAGCAAAGAGGGACTTCGCAAGAAGAAAACGGAAAACATTGCCCAGACCTTCCAACGCTGGCTGTTGGTCTGCATTCTGTGCGCCTATGCGCTGACGAGCTTTTTTACCTTCCGTCTGCAAAGCAATGTGACCGAGACCCAGATCATGAATGAGATCAATCAGACCCTGTCGGATGTGTCACAGGATATTCAGGACACCTCCGGCAGACACCTGCTGGAAACCACCAGACAGGTGGAGAAGGCTTATCTCGCTTCCTCTGAATGGGACTCGGAGTCTCTGCTTCAATTGGCGGAATCTTATGATGTGGCGGGAATCAATATCATTGGGGCGGACGGGATTATTGCCAACTCCAGCTATCCCGATTTTATCGGCTTTGATATGCGAAGCGGAAAACAGTCGGAGGAATTTCTGTGCCTGTTCAACGGACAGACGGAGTACGTGCAGGAATACCAGACTCTGGCCGCTGACGCGAGTATGTCCAGGAAATATGCCGGCGTGCTGCTTCCGGACGGAACGGCACTTCAGGTCGGTTATTCCTATGAGCAGTATAAGAGCGATATTGACGACACGGTCTATAACGCCACAAAGAACCGCCATATCGGGTCCAACGGATTTATTATGATCTGTGATGAAAACTGGTTGGTGGTTGCCGACGGCGATGAGCACAACGGTATGAACGTGACGGATTTGGGCATCCAGATCGATACTACTACGATGCAGGAAAAGACCACCTACGAAGCAACGATCGGCGAGACGAAGTACCTTTACTCCTATCTGTTCGCAGAGGGCTATTGCATTATCGGCGCCATTCCGGAGGCAGAGGCCCACTATATGCGGAACGTTTCCATCTATGTCAGCGTTCTGGTAGAGGTAATTATCTTTGCCACTCTGTTCGTTCTGGTCTACTTCCTCATTAAGAAGGTCATCATCAACAATCTGCATAAGATCAACAACAGCCTTGCCCAGATTACCAACGGCAATCTGAATGTGATGGTGGATGTGCGTACCAATGCGGAGTTCTCCTCCCTGTCAGACGACATCAACTCCACGGTCAGCACGCTGAAGGACTACATTGCCGATGCGGCGGCCAGAATCGACCAGGAGCTGGAGTATGCGAAGGAAATTCAGTATTCTGCCCTGCCGTCTACCTTCCCACCCTACCCGGATCAGAACCACTTTGATATTTACGCGCAGATGTTCACGGCAAAGGAAGTCGGCGGCGACTTCTACGACTTCTATATGCTGGACGATTACACCATTGCCTTCCTGATTGCAGACGTTTCCGGCAAGGGTATTCCGGCAGCATTGTTCATGATGGCGGCAAAAACCACCATAAAGGACCTTGCGGAGCGGGGGCTTCCGGCAAATGAGATTTTGAGCGAGGCAAACGAAAAGCTGTGCAAAGGCAACGAGGCGGGAATGTTCGTCACGGTCTGTATGGGTATTCTGGATTTGCGCACCGGAATTCTGCAGTTGGCCAATGCCGGCCACAATCCGCCGCTGATCAAGCACAAAGATAGCGGATTTGAGTATCTGCGGGTCAAACCCGGCTTTGTGCTGGCGGGAATGGAGGGGGTTCGCTATCGGCTGAATGAATATACGCTCCACCCCGGCGACCGCATCTTATTCTATACAGACGGCGTGACAGAGGCAACCAACGGAGACAAACAGCTCTACGGGGAGGAACGTTTGAGCAGATTTGTAAACACACATGCCATGCTCACGGCAAGAAAACTGGTGCATGACCTGAAGGCGGATATTGACTGCTTTGTCGGGGATGCGCCGCAGTTCGATGATATTACCATGCTGATGTTCGATTACTGGGGAGGCACAGCCATGAAGGAAGAGAAAAATTTCCCTGCAGACGACAACGCACTTCCGGAGGTACAGGGCTTTTTTGAGGGGCTGATGGAACAGCTGGCCTGCCCGATGAAAACGCAGATTGCGGTCAGCGTGGTCATTGAAGAGGTTTTCATCAACATTGCCCACTATGCTTATCCTGAGGGAGAGGGCCGGGCGGTTGCCGCTTTTGCCTTTGATCCGGAGACCCGGATTGCCACCTTTGAGTTCCGGGATCGGGGGATTCCCTTTGATCCACTGAAGCAGGAAGAGCCTGACATTACTCTGCCGGCAGAGGAACGGGACATTGGCGGACTTGGCATTTTAATTACACGCAAAACTATGGACAGAGTGACTTACCGCTATGAAGACGGCGAGAATATTCTGACCATGCAGAAAACCATATAAGATCCAACCATATGAAATGCGGAGGTATATACAATGCAAATCAATCAGAACCAAGTGGCCGAAAAAATGACCTTTGAGATCGTGGGCCGCATCGACACCACTACTGCTCCGGGTTTGGAGACTGCCATCAATCATCTGGATCCCAGCGTGAAAGACCTGGTGCTGGATCTGAAGGGCGTGGAGTACATCTCTTCGGCGGGACTGCGGGTTCTGCTGGCAGCGCAGAAGAAGATGAGCAAGGTCGGAAGCCTGAAGCTGACCGGAGTCTGCGACACCGTAATGGAAGTCTTTGAGATGACCGGCTTTACGGATATTCTGGTAATTGAGTAATGGAGCTGGCAAACGAGGCGATTATCTTTGCGGCAAAGGCTCACGACGGGATGCGCCGCAAGCAGTCCGATGTCCCCTATATCATTCATCCCATGGAGGCGGCAGTCATCGTCAGCTCTATGACCAGTAATCAGGAAGTGATTGCGGCGGCGGCACTGCACGACGTGGTGGAGGACGCCGGAGTTACCCTGCAGGAAGTGGAACAGCACTTTGGAAAACGGGTTGCCGAGCTGGTTGCATCTGAAACAGAAGATAAACGGGAATCCCTTCCTGCAGCGGAAACCTGGAAGATCCGAAAGGAAGAGGCGATTGCCGTCCTGCAAAACACGAAGGATCTGGATGTAAAAATTCTTTATCTGGGGGACAAACTTGCCAATCTCCACTCTATCTACACCGCATGGAAGGTTGAGGGTGATGCGTTCTGGCAGCATTTCAACCAGAAAGACCCGGCACAGCAGGCATGGTATTATCGGTCCATTGCCGAATGTCTCAAGGAGCTTTCCGACACGGTAGCGTGGCAGGAATTTAATCAGTTGGTTCAGACCATATTTGCGGAGGTATCAGAATGATGGATCAGGTAGCATCCCACAAAAACGGCGACGTGCTGACCGTCTGCCTGAGCGGACGGATTGACGCGTCCAATGCGGCGGAAATTGAACAGGAAGTCATGGCGGTGCGGGCTGAGGCGGCGGATGCAGCAACGGTGATTGATGCAGAGCACCTGGAGTACATCTCCTCCGCGGGACTGCGGATTCTTTTGCGCCTGCGCAAGACAGAGCCGAACCTGACGCTGATTAACGTTTCTCCGGAAGTTTATGAAATTCTGGATATGACCGGTTTTACCGAGATGATGACGGTGAAGAAGGCCTATCGCCAGCTTTCTGTGGATGGTTGCGAAATCATCGGTCGGGGCGCCAATGGTGCGGTCTACCGCTATGACGCGGAGACCATCGTCAAGGTTTATCTGAATGCAGATGCCTTGCCGGACATTCAGCGGGAGCGGGAACTGGCTCGTAAGGCACTGGTACTGGGCATCAACACTGCGATTCCCTATGACGTGGTGCGTGTAGGAGAAAATTACGGCACGGTGATGGAATTGTTGGAAGCTACGTCCCTTTCCAAAATGATCAAAAAAGACCCGGAACACCTGGAGGTGCCCCTGAAATACTACGTGGATATGCTCAAGCAGATTCACAGCACGGAGGTCGGCGCCGGCGACATGCCCGATATGCGGAAGGTTGCGTTGGATTGGGCGGCCTTTGACCGGGAGTACTTGCCGAAGGAGCTGGGAGACAAGCTGTACCAAATGGTAGAAGCGGTTCCGGAGCAGCAGACCATGCTCCACGGCGACTACCACACCAACAACATTATGGTGCGGGACGGGGAAGCCCTGCTGATTGACATGGACACCCTCTGCGTAGGACACCCGATTTTTGAGCTGGGTTCCATGTTCAATGCCTTTGTCGGGTTTCTGGAACTGGACCATGCCGAGGCGGAAAAGTTCCTTCGCTTCTCCTGTGAAACGGCGGGTCGTTTCTGGAAGCAGGCACTTGCTCTGTATCTGGGCACAGAGGATGAAGCAAGACTGAAGGAAGTAGAGGACAAGGCGAAAGTTGTCGGCTATATGCGCCTTTTGCGCCGCACAATCCGCCGGGAAGGGGAGAATCGGGAACAGCTGATTGCCTTCTATCAGCAGCGACTGACCGATCTGATTCCCAACGTTGATGCATTGACCTTCTGAAATAGAAAGGAAGCAAAAAAATGAAAAAAGAACTTGCACTCGCCCTGGCAGTGATGGCCATCGGCACAACCATGCTCTCCGGATGCGGCTCCTCTACGGAAACGGCAAAGCAGTCCAACACCAGTACCGCCGCCAGTGCGGCAGCCAGCGCCGAAAGCAGTGCCGCTGCCAGCAGCAAAACGACAGAGAAAACGCAGATTGCAAACCCCTGGACGGACTCGGATCAGCAGGGGGTTGCGGAGGCAACCGGAATTGAAATGACGGCGCCGGAGGGCGCTTCCGGTGTTGCCTACAGCTACATGAGCGACGGCGCGATGGCGCAGATGACCTACGCGTTGGACGGAATGAAATGGACCTACCGGGCACAGATGGCGGACGAACTGACGGACATCTCCGGCATGACATACAGTTGGAGCGGCCAGGAGGAGGGCACAGTCTCCGGCAGGGATGCGGTTTACTACGTGTATAACGCACCGGACAATGGCACGGAAGACAGCGCACAGGTGGTAAACTGGTACGATGTTGTAACCGGCACAACGTATTCGCTCTCGGTTTCCGGGAAGGATCTGGACGGAATGGACCTTCAGGCCTATGCAGAGCAGCTTTATGCACCTGCACAAGGGGACGCAACCGGGGATGCGGAAGGCGACAGTGCGGCCGAATTAGAGGACTTTCTGGGCGAGCATACCAGAAGCTACGATGAAAGCACCCTGACGGTTGCAGAAAACAGCGACGGCACGCTGAAGGTTGACCTCAGCGTTACCAGACTTTGCAGCATGGAAAACGGCGTCGGCACTTTTAACGACCACAAAATCACCTTTGAAACAGAGGATCCGGGCGAAGGTAAGCTGACCGGCGTTATCTACAAGGACAGCGACAACAGTCTGACGGTGGAAATCACAGACAGCACATGGGAATACCTGCCCAACGGCGAGGTGTTAAACGGATTCGGAAAGTGAGAACAGGGGGGGCTCACCGAGAATCGAAAGCGCGCCTGGCTGATGGATTTGGCATAAAATTCCGCTGATTTGCAGCAGCCGTGCGTGGGAGCGCATGGCTGCTGTTTTTCTCAAATAATTAGCAAAAAAAGGAAACTAAAACAAGATAAAAAGTTAGTTGTTCAAAACTAAAATTAGTTGCGTTTTGATTGACTTTTTGACCAAAATTAACTACAATATAAGTGGATAAAGAGATCGATTTGTCCAAGTCATATAGAGGAAAATAGGAGAGCTTAGGATGACCGTTATCGTGTTAATGAACCTATATTTGCTTGTCTGTGCATGCGTGGGTCTGATCTATGGTTTGACAGCTGCCTTCAGGCAAAAACAGTCGTTATATTTCAAGCTGATGGTGTTCCCGATTGCCTGCCAGTTCTTTTCCAGAGCCTTTACTCTGGTCACGCTGCTGTGCTACAGGGAGATGCCGGATGGTTTCAATATCGGCCTGTTAGGTTATGCCGGGTTCTACCTGTTTCTCTACCTTCCCAATGTCGGCGTGATCGATCATCTGCTGGATGAGCAGAAGAAGGGAATTACGAAACAGAAGCTGATCTCTGCGATTCTTCCGGCAGCGGAAGCGGTGGTTGCCGTAAGCTTGCTGTTTGTCCAGCGTGCGTCCATTGCGGTTCGCATTTCCTTCCTGGTTCTGGCACTGCTGGCGGGGCTTGCGGGATACTTCAACATGAAGCATGCCCTTACGCCGGATGTTGAGGGGGGTATCGTAAGAACGCTGCGGAAATTCAATTTTGTCTGCATTCTCTTTGAGGTGCTTACCCTTGCGGAAGTGGGGCTTTTCTTCTTCGGTTCTTACAGCCCGATCGTGCTTGCAGCGGTGCTTGGCGTTTTCTATGTCGGGTTCCTGCCATTCCTCAAGAAGGAGACGAAAAAATGGATTCAATGAGTTATATTCTCTTCGTCTGTATCGCCGTTCCGTTGGCAATGATGCTGATACCGATCGAGAAGAGATCCAGAAAAGTAATCGTTTCCCTTCTGGCAGGAATGTTCCTCTGCCTGTTCGTCAGCGAGATCAACGGTCTGCTGCTGCGGGTGACCAACTTTTCCATGCTGTACCTGACCACAAACATTACGCCGATTACCGAAGAACTGGTCAAGGTGCTGCCGGTAATCTACTATGCACACGTTTTTTCCGACGACAAGCGGTCTGTCATCACCGTTGCATTCGCCACCGGCGTCGGGTTTGCCATGCTGGAAAACATCATTATCCTGATGCAGTATATTTCCTCGGCCAGCTTCCTGTTCGCCATGGTGAGAGGATTCAGCACAGGGTTGATGCACAGCATTACCACGATGCTGATTGCCAACTTTGTTCCTTACATGCACAAAAAGCGAAAGCTCTATCTGGGCGGTGTGCTTTGTACCTTCAATCTGGCAGTTGTGTTCCACGCGGTGTTCAACCTGCTGGTGGAGGCCGACTCGGTGATTGCAAACCGCATTGGTTTCTTCCTTCCGGTTTCCGTCTACCTGGTGGTCAACATCTTTGTGTTGAAAAATATTCGAGTGGAGGAAAAATTAAAGAAGCTGGTTTCACGAAAAAAATGACACATGTATCTACGGGGAGTGAGACACTGTTGAAAATGAAGAACGTTCTTAAGTATACGCTGAAAACCATCAGCGTGCTGCTGCTCCTGGTTGCCACCGGCAGTTTTGCCGTGTGCGCCCACGCCCAGACAAGCTGCATTTCCGAAGTCACCATTGCGGTTGGTGCCGAGGGAAGAACCGGTCTGGAAAACAGCGGCTACACGGTGCTGTTTCAGGGGATGAACCTGGTTTCTTCCGATGAAAGCGCTATGGTATATCTGGGCTATAAAAAGGGAGGCAGCGGCATTACCGACCTGCTGGTTTCCACCCAGTGCACCGACTCGATTGCTTACGGGGACTGCACCTATCAGCTGGTCTCGAGCACGAATCTGAATAACGGTGTCGGCGGAACGCCGCTCTATCTCTACTACACCAAGGACAGTACGGCCGGGAGCGAGATCACTTCGCTTGACACAGAGTCCGGCCTCAGCGATACGGATGCGGTGAGTTCCCTGCGGAACGACGGTTCTGCTCCGGTTCGCATGGACGACGGAACCCTGGCCAATCTGGACAGCGGCGTCAGCAACAGCGAGATTTATCTCCTGATGTACCGGAGCGAGAACATTAAGCCTTATATTTCCAATGCCTGCATTGTTTCTGCCGGGTCAAAGGCAGATGCGGCGAATCAGGCCGCCTCTCAGGGCTGTGACTACTATCTGGAAAACGACATCGGCGGCGGTTGCTACATCGCCTACCAGAGAACTTCCGATGTGAACAAGGCCATTACGAAGTTCAGTATCGTCGATTCTCAGGTTCAGGTGGAAAAGAACGAACAGTCTACTGTCCATCTGCTGGACATCACCATCGGCAAGCTCTTTGACGACACCTTTACACTGGGCGACTGGGCCGGCGTTTACGCCTCCTATGACCGGTCGGTTTCCCGAAAATCCAGTCAATATCAGGCGCTTCTGAGCAACACGGCACTCAGCAGCAGCGTTTGGGTCAGTGATCCGGATATCTATGCGCTGTATGAAGGAGACTTTGCAGCCGCAGCAGCTGCGGAGGCAGCGGCCGCAGAAACCGGAGAAGAGACGAAGCCGGAAACAGATCCGAATGCAGCGGCTTCTTCCAGTGCCGAAACGACAACGAGTTCGGAGGACACCAGCAAGGAAGCTGCCGCCACCGGCAGTGCGATGGATGAGTACTACGGCATCGAAAAATCAGAAGACACGGCGGCGGATCAAAGCGCAGACGCATCGACCGTTGCGGAGGACGGTGCAGATACTGCGGCATCCGTGGTCAGCAGAGGAAATACCACGGCAATTGCCTGCTTTGTTGTATTGCTTATTTTTGTCGTGGCCGGGGCAATTATCTACATAAAGGTTTGGAAAAAGAAGAAATAGGGGATCGAAAAGCATAAAAGAGGGGATCGTGAGACCAAATGGTTAAGAAGATATTAAAAGCGATGATGAGCGCATTTCTGGCGGCGGCCATTGCCGTTACCACCTGCACCAACGCCATGGCGGCATCGTCGAAAGCGACCTATATTAAAGATGTAGTCATCAGCTATGGCAACACGGAAGAGGAAGCAAAAAACTGGCTGACGGAAAACGGCTATCAGGTGCTGGACAACAACCTGAACGAGGGCGCCGACGACTTCTGGTCTGATAAACGGGCGGTGTACCTGGGTTACACCACCACCACCGATGCGGAAGAAGCCATCACCGACATGCGCCTGATGAACATGAAGGGCGGCTACAGCGTACAGGATTATCAGATGCTGTTGGAAGAGCAGAAGGCAAATATCCAAAAATTCCTGGATAACTTCATTATTGCGGTGAACGAGTATCGGGAAAATTACAGTCGGGGGCAGCAGAGAGCGATCGTGGCCCACGAAATGCTGAACCTGCTCTACGACGACGACACCCAGCAGTACATGGGCGACCTGCTGCTGAGCAAGATCAAAGAGGAATATTCTGACGAGGAGTGGAATTCACTCTCAGAGGATGCACAGAGCCGTATTGCTGACATGACCACCATTCTGATGCAGGCGAATGCCAACGCAGTTTTGGTCATTCAACAGTTTATCGCAATGGCAACAGACGACGGCGACGGCACATGGGCAGAGCGTTATACCAGCGCAAAAACCTATGACGAGATGCTGGACGAGTTGATGGATAGCGACAATCTCACCATTAACGAGGCGGAAAAGCAGCTGGCGGCGGAGTATGACGAGGACGCAAAGACGATTGCTAGCACGTTCGAAGATTATAAAACCTTCCTGGGCAATTACACGAACGCAGACGTTTCCTTTGCCTCTTCTCAGGAAGAGATTGAGACTTATCGTGCATCCGTCGAGGAGACCAATTACATCAACTGGTTTGCGGCGGGTACCCAGTATGAATTGTTAGCCACAATGATGAACGACGACGTATCCCTGCTGGATCTGATCACCGGCGACGATTACGACGTGGAAAATGCAGACCGATACATGCTCTATCCGCTGGTTTCCTGCCTGTCTGAGGGCGAAAGAGCTTGCTTGGAATTTTTGCCCATGTATCAGATTGTATGCCTTGGCATCAATGGGGATGATGCAGCGAAACAGGGACTGGAAGACATGGATCTCAGCGGTTACAAAGAGCTGAATAGTTCCATTTACGACGGCGTCGACCGCACGATTTTTAGCGATGAGGTTGCCATGACCAATGATGCTCTTCGACTTCAAGCTTCCAGTGGGAAAAACGCTGTTACAAGCGCATGGGGTGCTGTCTCTTCTTCCGTATATTTATTGTTCGGAGCCTTTGCACTTTCTGTTGCGATTACAGTAGCATCGTATAAGGTGAGTGCCATTTTTAACCGATTGAATTCGGAATATTTTCAGGATAAACTTTTAATGACGAAATATGACGGAAAGTTGGAAAGGTGGGCCACACAACAGGAGTTAGACGTAGCGGAGCAGGGCATGGCTCGTACGGGCAACTGGTCAAAAGTCTTCCGCTATGCCGGCGCGGTTATGGTGGCAGTAAGCGTGGCGATTTTGCTCTACACGGCCTGGAA
>CAVLAO010000012.1:0-33334 GCA_963660915.1 Bacteroides sp. CAG:927
CCCTTATAGACACCAAATACACTCGTCCCGTCCGAAACACGTCGATTTCTTCTTAGACCTGCAACATGTTCCCCAGCATGGCGAATGTCTCTTTCACTCCAAGACTTTGGGAACCATGTCTGGCCAGTGCCGGATCTTTTATTTCGGTCTTTGTGGTTTGGAACGTTGCCAATTCGGACACCGTTAGAGTAGGTTTTGATGATATTATATTCGATTCCGTATTTATCAAGTAAATCCATACCCTTTTGTCCGTGACCGCCATTGTTAAGCCTAAGTATAATAACTGTTTTGCCCTTTATTCGCACTTGACTGCGCGTAAATGCTCCTTCATTTGAATGAACGAGGGCAAAATCGCTCACGCTTCTTCCAGTGCCATAGCTATTTAAATATCTTCCGTTTTTACTTGTCCCCATTTGATCACCTCGTCGTTGCGACTTGATCAGAATGCAAGGATCTAACCTGCTGCGATTGGAAATGTTTGCAATATAAACTTGCCATATTAATTATCTATCCTTTCCTTGTTTCGATAATTATCTTTAAATTTGACAGACGGAAAAGGATATGCTGCGGCAGTAGACACGAGAAGCCGATAATCCTAGCATATCCAGAGAATGAAAAGCGTTTCAATTGTTGTGCCAGCAACTTATGAAATGCTTTTGTTTTACAATCAAAGGCATCACATCCTTTCGTAATTCATAAAAGAAAGCATTAATTAGCGCTTTGTTGATAATAGATATACTCTTTCTCACAGGTGGAACGGTATAGTTCACATATCTCGTTTAGAAAATCAGTATAGTGAAATAAAATAACTTTGTTTAATTTAAGTTCTTCCGGTGATTGCCATTTGGGATACATTTTTGCCAATGTGATCAGCCGCTTGTCTGCAGCTTGTGCGGATACAGCGAAGGTGGATTGTAAAAAAGAACGTGTAATTTTCAATCCCCTTCGTGCAAAATCTCTTATTAGCTGTTCCGGCATGAGTAATTGAGCAGCAAAGAAATTCGCTTCGACTTCGTATTTGTGATATGTTTTAGTGTCTTTCCTTCCGAAATCATGCTGAAGCTGGTGGTGTCCAAACTCGTGCAAAATAGGAAAAGCAATATGCGGCTCAGGTTTTGTGCAGTCATAAAAAATAATGCCTTTGTCGTGATATTTAAAAATGCCGGCGGATTCACTGCCGAAATCGGTTAGGTTCACACCATATTCACTTGCCTTTTGATAAGAACGGCAAACGAGAGTGCTTTGCTCAGAGACCAGATCGATTGGAGAGAACGGAAATGATTTGATCTCCTTCGATACAGCTAGTATTTTGTTTGCAGCTTTCATCGCTATTTTAAAATCCGGTGTTTCAGATGTTACCAACGCCGATCACTCCTCCCGATCATCATCGAAAATATCGTCAAACACAGCTTTTAGTATTTTTTCTGCCTTCTTCAATTGTTGACTGTCCAGTTTCTGGAGATTCCTTTGTAGATATTGCAGTTCCTCGCAGGTTGATGATTCCGGAGAAGAATCATTGCTGTTGCCAAGCAGATAATCCGTTGTTGTATTTAATGCCTGTGCGATTCGCTTCAAAACATCACTTCGCGGAGTCCGGGTTCCCTTTGTGTAATAAGACATGGCAGATTCCGTGACAGCTGCTTTTGCAGCTAATTCCTTTTGGCTCAATTGGTTTTCTCTCATCAAAGAGGACACTCTTTCGCTGAAGGTCGACATTGACTCAACAACTCCTTCTGATAAAATTGGATTTATTTTGCATAAGTGTAGCAAATGATTATAACTATGTCAAGCAAATACAACAAGATATTTTAGAGATATCAACAATAAAATACTATATATTGATAAGTATGCATGAAAATTTAACGATTTGAAAATTTCTAATGAATAAAATTCAAGGATAAAGTCTAGCTTTAAATTCACCGTAGCCGAAGGAGAAAACTCTACATTTTTAATGCTTTCCATTGGCAACTTACTTGACGAAATGACCAAAGACTAGTACAATAGATGAGGATACATTCGGAGAACTGTGGTGTTCCTCCTTTGATATAAAGTTCATTTTCATACGCATAGATTGCAGAATCTGCCCTTTGAAGAGAGTGGGGTTCTGTCCGTTTGCTGTTTTGCAACTGAATTTCCGTCACTGGAATACCCTTAAGGGCTGTTTTCCACTGGTCCTTCGCGCTTTGCGGGAGTGTCTGTATCCCACAAGGTGCGTTTTTTTGCGCATTTTTCCATCAAAACGAATTTTAAACGGCATAAAAAGCCAAACTGTACCATCAACCAACATCCAATCACACACAGGAGGTGTAATATGACAATTATCATCGCAATTCTCGTCGGCGTTGTCTGTCTGGTTATCGGACTTGCCGTCGGCTTCCAGCTGCGCAAGCAGGCGGCAGAGAAGGAAATCGGTTCTGCTGAGGAGGAAGCCACCCGCATCGTCAACGTGGCAATTAAAGAGGCCGAAAGCAAGAAGCGGGAAATGGTGCTGGAAGCTCAGGAGAGCATTCAGAAGGAACGGACAGATCTGGACGCAGAAATTCGGGAGCGCCGCGCAGATCTGCAGAAGCAGGAGCGCCGCCTGCGCCAGAAAGAGGATAATCTGGATCGCAAGACCGACTCCATTGAAAAGAAAGAGGAAAAGCTTCAGTCCCGTCTGGCCGCTGCCGAACGCACGCGGGAGGAAGTGGAGCAGATCAAGGTCAGCCAGATGGAAAAGCTGGAGGAGCTCAGCGGCCTGACCGCCGAGGAAGCCAAGGCTTTCATGATCGATCAGCTGGCTGATGCGGTTACCCATGAGCAGGCCGTCAAGCTGAAGGAGATTCAGAGCAAGTACAAGGAAGAAGCCGAAACCTATGCCCGGGAGCAGATTGCTCTGGCCATCCAGCGCTGTGCCGCGGATCACGTGGCGGAGACAACGGTTTCGGTGGTTTCTCTGCCCAACGACGAAATGAAAGGCCGCATCATCGGCCGCGAAGGCCGCAATATCCGCACGCTGGAGACCCTTACCGGCGCGGAGCTTATCATCGACGACACGCCGGAAGCAATCACGATTTCCTGCTTCGATCCGGTGCGCCGGGAAATTACCCGCATCGCTTTGGAGCGGCTGATTACCGACGGCCGCATTCACCCGGCCCGTATTGAGGAAATGGTGGAGAAAGCCAAGCGGGAAGTGGAGTCTACCATTAAGGCGGAAGGCGAACGGGCCGTTCTGGAAACCAACGTCCATGGCCTGCACCCAGAGCTGGTGAAGCTCCTGGGTCGTCAGCACTACCGCACCAGCTACGGTCAGAATGTGCTGAGCCACTCGATTGAGGTCAGCCATCTGGCAGGATTGCTGGCAGCGGAGCTGGGAGCCGATGTGACCATGGCCAAGCGGGCCGGTTTGCTCCATGACCTGGGCAAGAGCGTGGATCATGAGATCGAGGGCAGCCATGTTCAGATCGGTGTGGATCTGGCGCGCCGCTATAAGGAGAGCGAGGAAGTGGTGCATGCTATCGCTGCGCACCACAATGATATCGAGCCTCAGACCATCGTTGCCTGTCTGGTGCAGGCGGCGGATGCGATTTCTGCCGCCCGTCCCGGAGCTCGCCGTGAGAATGTGGAGAACTACATCAAGCGGCTGGAGAAGCTGGAGGAAATCTCTACTTCCTTCAAGGGTGTGGAAAAAGCCTATGCCATTCAAGCCGGCCGCGAGATTCGTATTATGGTCAAACCTGAGGAAGTTGGCGAGGATCGTATGGTTCTTCTTGCCCGAGAGATTGCCAATAAGATCGAGGAAGAGATGGAATATCCCGGCCAGATCAAGGTCAATCTGATCCGCGAGACCAAGGCAGTGGATTACGCAAAATAAACAGCAGAAGAAAATATCCGGCAGTGCTTGCACTGCCGGATATTTTCTTGCAGAAAAAAGGAATAAAAGCTGGATTTTAAATTTTTGAGTAGAGGTCAATCATATGCCGCTGTGATATGAAACAAAACAACTAAAAAAACTGATTTTTGTAAAGGCATAATCTGCCTCTTATTGTATAATATTTATAAATATAAATCGGACAACAGTTTTTCTGCTTTGATTACGATATACGACGCCCAGAGCCTACGGTATTTAGCGGAAGATACGGTTACGGTTGCAGACTGGAGAGAACAGTTAAATCCTTATCTTGTGCTTACAGATGGATCTCAGTTAAGACTTGCAATTGGGGACACGACGATAAATCAAAAAGGGAGCGACAGTGTTGTTGTTCAGATTGAAGTGAGTGCTTACATTCCGGAGGATGACCGTGAGAATCCTATGGACTTTGAAATTCATTTTAAAGAATTTGACGAGAATTTTCAGATTCATTCTCTGAAAGCAACATAAAAATTGAGCCGAGCTTTGGAAACTTCCAAAGCCCGGCTTTTTGCATTTATTTGGTTTTTCGCTCCTCGGCGGTAATCAACATGCACCGCTGAAGCATCCAGAGAGTAATGCCGACCAAAAGCAATACATCGGAGAGTCCGTCCGCATCCGGCAGTGCCAGAAGCGCATAGATTCCGGCGGTCAGAGTTGCCCAAAGGGTTCGAACGGGGTGGGGGTTATCGAAGGCGTAGCTGGCCTGATGATAAAGAGCCAGAACGCAGGCCATCAGGCAGAGCAGCATCCAGCAATAGTGGGTTACCACCGGATCCCGGGAGTTGTTTTGATAAAAGACGACCAGCGCCAGACAGCCGGCAAAGCCGGGGATCAGCGGGTACGGCCGATTATGGCAATGATCCACCGGTTCCTGACCGGTCAGGGACATCCACACCATGCACAGCGCACCGAGCAGCATCAATCCATTGACTGCTGCAACCGGCCATGTGGTGCCCTGGCCGATTACCAGACCGATGTTGCCAATCAGCCGCAAAAAACTGCCAACGGACAGAATTATGGCCGCTGCAGTACCCAGACGTCCCATAGATCGGGTGAGACCGGAATATAGGTCACCGATACCGGAGGCTTTTTTCTCTAATATGATCGCAAATGCCAAAGCCAGAAGTGGAATTGCAATTGCATAGGCGATTAAGATAGTTAAAGAGATGGAACCGGAGATAGTCAAATTAGTGGAAGTTTCATATGCGGTTTTTCGTGTCCAGAGCCGCAAACCGGCGCCAATCAGACCGGCGCACAGTAGCCCCAGTCCGGTGAATTTGCTCTTCATTATGCCACTTACTTCCTGTTTTGTAGTTGATGTATGTCTTATTTTACACGAAAATTTTTCACTTGTCAGCTGATTTGGTTGTTTTGACCCAAATATTTTAAAAGGATCGGAAAAATTTAACCGTTGCAGGAGCCGCAGAAAAAGCGATAACCTGCGGAACGATTCTATACAGCCGAAAAAAAGGAAAAAGAGAATTCGAATAATTTGCATTTTTTCGATAAAAAGGTTGCAGAAATAGAACGCGTTCTGGAATTGTGCCGAATAGAGGAAGATCTGCGTGATTCGTTGACTTTGCAAGGCTGACGATATATAATGTGGAAAAAGGAAAGAATTATGTGCGGAAAGGGGTATTTGACCCATGCAAGACGAGAAATGTTTTCATTCAAAAGCAGAGGCAGATGCTTTTTTGAGCAGTTTGACCGGAGAGTATCGGGAACTGAATCACATCAATCCGGAGCTGTATACCGCCAGCGGTGTCAAGCGCGGTCTGCGCAATGCCGATGGCACCGGCGTAATGGCCGGCCTGACCCAGATCGGCTCGGTTCAGGGTTATTACATGGAAGACGGCGAGCGGGTGCCGACCCCGGGTCGTTTGATTTATCGGGGAATCAATGTGGAGGATCTGATTCGGGGGTTTGTCAGCGAGCATCGCTTCGGATTTGAAGAGACCGCGTTTCTTTTACTGTTGGGCCGGCTGCCAAACCGGGAGGAGCTGACCCGATTCACGGAATTGCTCAGCGAAATGCGGCCGTTGCCGCCGATGTTCACCGAGGACATGATTTTAAAAGCGCCCTCCAAGAACGTAATGAACAAGATCGCCCGCAGTGTGCTGGCCCTCTACTCTTATGATGAAGACGCAGAGATTATGACGCTGGAAAATGAGCTGCGTCAGGCGATTGCCCTGATCGCCCGCACACCGATGATCGTGGCGCATGCGTATGCTGCCAAGCGTTGCTATTTTGACGGGCAGTCCCTCTATCTGCATCGGGCGCAGCCGGAGCTGTCCACGGCGGAAAACTTCCTCTACGCCATCCGCAGCGATAACCAGTTCACCGAGAGCGAAGCGCGGCTGCTGGATCTGTGTCTGGTGCTCCACGCAGAGCATGGCGGCGGCAATAACAGCGCCTTTACCTGCCGCGTAGTTTCTTCTTCTCATACAGATTTTTATTCCTGCATTGCCGCGGCTGTGGGTTCCCTGAAGGGTGCTCGTCACGGCGGAGCCAACATCCGGGCCAAGCAGATGCTGGACGTGGTGCGCAGTGAGGTAAAGGACTGGAAGGACGACGACGAAATTTCCCATGTGCTGACCCGTATCCTTCGCGGGGAACTGGGCGATGGAAGCGGCCTGATTTACGGCATGGGTCACGCAATTTACACCATGAGCGACCCGAGAGCGGTTGTGCTCCGTCAATTTGCCCGCACACTGGCGGAGGAAAAGGGTATGACCGACAAGCTGGATCTGGTAGAGTCGGTGGAACGGCTGGCGCCGAAGGTGTTCAGCTCCGTTACCGGCAGCAACAAAATGATCTGTGCCAACGTGGATCTGTTTTCCGGCTTTGTGTATGAAATGCTGGGAATCCCGGAGGAACTGTACACGCCTTTGTTTGCCACCGCCCGTATGGTGGGCTGGTGCGCACACCATTTGGAGGAGGTTTATTCTCCCGGAAACAAGATCATTCGCCCGGCCTACAAGGCTGTCGCGCCCAAGCGCCCGTTTGTGCCGTTGGCGCAGAGATAAGAAAACACTATATCTGGTGGCATCAGCGCGTCTGCAGCAACAAGCGGACGCGCTGACGTTTTTCCTGCATAAGTTGTGTGCAACCCTGTATATAACTGTGTATAACCTTGTGGGAAAAGTGGAAAACTACTGAAAAAATGCGGAAAACAAGGCTGTGGAAAACAGAAAATCATGAGTTGCATTGTTAACATAATGTGAAACACAGGCGTTTTGGAAGAAAAACGGGAAAAAGGAAGCTTTGTACCGGTTGGTGAGGGAACGGTTTCGCTTTGGGTTTGTCATTCTGACAGACATTGCGCAGGGCAGATAAGCCGCAAAAAAACATTGACTTTTCAAGGTATGGGTGTTATCATTGCCACACATTAAAACAGGCTTTGAAGGGGACGAAACCGCAGGAGTGTCCGCAGAGAGAGGTGCCGTTGGCTGCAAGCACCTTGGCAGGAGAGCGGCATAACCACCCCGGAGCCGCACTGTGAAAAGCAGTGCCGTGTCCGCACGTTACCGCGGCAATCAAGCGGCTTGCGCAGTCTGCGCAGGCAAGCAGGGTGGAACCGTGAGGTGCATTGTCATCCCACCCCTGACGACAGTTCAGGGGTGGGATGTTTCTTTTTCTCGCCCCAGGTACAGACAGTATTGGAGGTATGCGATTATGGCAGAAAACAACGAATTTTCCTTTGAAAACGAGCAGTACCGCAAGACCTATTGGCACACCTGCTCCCACATTCTGGCCCAGGCAGTAAAGCGCCTGTACCCCGATGTAAAGCTGGCCATCGGCCCGGCTATCGCAGAGGGATTCTACTATGACATGGACTCTCCCATTCCCTTTACGCCGGAGATCATGACCCAGATTGAGGGCGAAATGCGGAAGATCTGCAAGGAGAAGCTGAAGCTGGAGCGGTTTGAGCTGCCCCGGGAAGAGGCCATCAAGTTCATGGAAGAGCGGAACGAGCCCTACAAGGTGGAGCTCATCAACGACCTGCCGGAGGACGCTGTGATCAGCTTCTATAAGCAGGGAGAATTTACCGACCTGTGCGCCGGTCCGCATCTGGATTCCACCGGTCGGGTGAAGGGCAACGGCATCAAGCTGACCGCCTGCAACGCCGCCTACTGGCGCGGGGACTCCAACCGCCAGACCCTGCAGCGCATCTACGGCATTGCCTTCCCCAAGAAGGACGAACTGGATGCCTACCTGCAGCGGATTGAAGAGGCTAAGAAGCGGGATCACCGCAAGCTGGGCAGAGAGCTTGGCTTGTTTATGACCAGCGACCTTGTGGGCAAAGGCATGCCTATGTTCCTGCCCAAGGGCTACACTGTGTGGCGCATTCTGGAAGACTACATCAAAGACAAGGAACGGGCTCGCGGCTATCAGCATGTATTGACCCCTTGCGTGGGCACCGTTGACCTCTACAAGACTTCCGGTCACTGGGATCACTACAAGGAGAACATGTTCCCTGCCATGGAAGTGGAGGACGAGACCTTCGTTCTGCGTCCCATGAACTGCCCCCATCATATGATGATCTATGCAAACCGTCCCCATTCCTATCGTCAGCTGCCTATCCGCATCGGCGAGGTAGCTCATGACTTCCGCTTTGAGTCCAGCGGCACACTAAAGGGCATTGAACGCGCCCGGCATTTCTGCCAGAACGACGCCCACCTGTTCTGCACGCCGACTCAGATTAAGGACGAGGTGTCCAAGGTTTGCGACCTGATCTTTGATGTCTATAAGGACTTCGGCATTACCAATTATCGCTGCACGCTGTCTTTGCGGGATCCGGAAGACAAGCACAAGTTCCACGATGACGACGAGATGTGGAACAAGGCGGAGAACGCTTTGCGGGAAGTGCTGAATCAGTTGGGGATTCAGTACACCGAGGAGATCGGTGAGGCGGCCTTCTACGGCCCGAAGCTGGATGTAAATGTGAAGCCTGCGGTGGGCAACGAATACACTCTGTCCACCTGCCAGCTGGATTTCTGCCTGCCGGCAAAATTCGACCTGACCTACACCGATTCCGACGGATCGGACAAGACCCCCGTGGTAATTCACCGGGCAATTCTCGGTTCCCTCGACCGGTTTATGGCCTACCTGATTGAAGAAACCATGGGTGCCTTCCCGGCGTGGCTGGCTCCTGTGCAGGTCAAGGTACTGCCGGTTACCGACCGTGCCGCTGAATATGCCGATCAGGTGACCGGTCAGCTGCAGCTGCAGGGCTTCCGCGTGGAGGTGGATCACTCCTCCAATAAGCTGGGCTATAAGATCCGTGAGGCACAGGGACAGAAAGTGCCTTATATGATCATTCTGGGCGACAAGGACATGGAGAACCATACGGTTTCCATTCGCCATCGTTCCGGCGAGGATCTGGGTGCCATGAGCTTTGAGGCCTTCGCAGAGCTGCTTCATAATGAGGTTGACTCCAAGGAGCGCAAGTAAGATAACCGAACGGAAGGCCGCGCCAATGGCGCGGCCTTCTTAAATCATGTGTGCGCCGAAGGCATCCCCTTGATGGAGACCTTCGGAGTGCGACGCAACCTTCGAGAGAAGGCTTGGGGATGGGAGGAATCCATATGCTATTTGACACGCATGCCCATTACGATGACAGTTGGTTCGATGCCGATCGGGAGGAATTGCTGGCGGCCCTTCCGGACAGCGGTGTCGGCTGCGTTGTAGACCCCGGGTGCGATTTGCCGTCCTCCCGAATGGCGGTGACACTGGCAAACAGATATCCCCACGTCTATGCGGCGGTGGGGATTCATCCGGAGAACTGCGCGGACTACGCTCCCGATATGCTGGAAGAGCTCCGTACGCTGGTAAAGGAGAACGAAAAGGTGGTGGCCATTGGTGAGATCGGTCTGGACTACCACTGGGAAGACGAGAATATTCCGCGAGAGAAGCAGCAGCGGGTGCTGCGGGATCAGCTGGCATTGGCGCAGGAGCTGAACTTGCCGGTAATTATCCACGACCGGGAGGCCCATGGGGACATCATGGCAATTGTGCGGGAATTTCCCAAGGTGCGGGGCGTGTTTCACTGCTACGGCGGTTCAACGGAAGATGCAAAAGAACTGGTCAAGCGGGGGTGGATGCTGGGCTTTAACGGAGTGATCACCTTCAAAAATGCCCGCAAGGCACCGGAGGTCATCCGGATGCTGCCGCGGGATCGGATCCTGCTGGAAACCGACTCCCCCTATCTGGCGCCGGTTCCTCTGCGGGGCAAACGAAACGACAGCCGGAATGTCCGATTGGTGTGTGAAAAAGTGGCGGAAATTCTGGAGCTGACACCGGCAGAAGTGGAGCAGTTCACCTGGGAAAACGCAAAGCGATTTTATGGAGTGTGAGGGAGCGTCTGTTATGATGCAGAGCGCATCAGAATTGCCATTCTGAAGAGCAACGCGACGAAGAATCTTACGGTACAGCGCTCCTGCTATCCGTATGGCAATTGTGGAAGTTGGTGTTTTAAGATTCTTCGCTGCGCTAAGAATGACAAGGGGAGAGTGCACTGCTGATAGAACGACAGAAACAACTGCAGCGCGCCGCATTTCCATGCGGCGCGCTGCAGTGCAATATTCCGATTACAGCGGTTTGCCCTCGGCGTTGAACAGAGGTAATTTTTCCAGGAAGATGATGTCCTTCCGGTCGGCAGCATCGCCTTCCGCCAGAACAGCCATTTTACCAACGATATTGCCGCCGGCCTCGTTGACCAGATGTTCCATGGCGGCAAGGCTTTCGCCGGTGGAGATCACGTCGTCAACAATGACCACCCGCTTGCCCTTCATTTTTCTGGCGTCACTGCCGTCCATGAACAGCTCCTGCACGCCCTTGGTAGTGATGGACTCATACCGCACGGAGAACACGCCGTCCATATAGGCCTTGGCGGCTTTGCGGGCCAGCAGATACTCATTGCGTCCGGATTGGCGGGCCATGTCGTAAATAAGGGGAATGGCCTTTGCCTCGGGGGCGATTATATAGTCGCACTCCGGCATCTGCTTCAGCAGTTCTCCGGCGCAGGCTTGCGTTAACTCCACGTCGCCGAACAGCACAAAACCGGCGATCATCAAATCCGGTGTGATGTGGCTCAGCTTCAATGTGCGGTGCAGTCCGGCCACAGACAGGTCATAGGTCATCATAAATGGTCAACTCCTGATTTTCCATATTCTCGCCCATTTTTGGGGCTCTTTTTTTACAGTCTCATTGTAAAACCTTTTCAACAAATGTCAATCACTTTTCCGGTTTGACGGATACGATAAATTCACTTGCAATTAACCGGACTTTTCCGTCTATTTCACCACCGAAATTCTATTGTCAAAGCGGCGGTATTCTTGTAAAATGCTTGTGTACCATACTGTTTTCCAGAAGACTGACGAATTTATGAAAATGGAGGAACGAAAAATGAAGAAACTGCTTGCACTCGTGCTTGCACTGGCCATGGCACTGGCTCTGGTCTCCTGCGGCAGCTCCAGCTCCAAAACGGATGCCGATGCTTCCGGTTCTGCAGCATCCAGCGACGCTGCCTCTTCTGACCTGAAGATTGGCTGCATCCTGGTTGGCGACGAGAACGAAGGCTACACCTATGCTCACATCAAGGGCATCGAGGAGGCTATCGAGGCCACCGGCATCGACAAGTCTCAGGTCATCATGAAGTATTCCGTGGGCGAGGACGAAACCTGCTATGACGCCGCTATCGATCTGGTGGAGCAGGGCTGCCAGCTCATCATCTCCAACTCTTACGGCCATCAGACTCACATTCAGCAGGCCGCTGCGGAGAACCCCGACGTGCAGTTTGTTGCCTGCACCGGCGACACCGCCAATCAGGCCAAGCTGAGCAACTTCCACAATGCGTTCACCGGCATTTATCAGGCACGCTATGTCTCCGGTGTTGTGGCCGGCATGAAGATTGCCGAGCTGGTTGCCGACGGCAAGCTGACCGACGCAAACTATGAAAACGGCAAGGTTCTGGTGGGCTATGTCGGCGCGTATCCCTATGCCGAGGTGGTCAGCGGTTATACTGCCTTCTTCCTGGGCATCCAGAGCGTTTATCCCGATGTAACCATGAAGGTGCAGTACACCAACTCCTGGTTTGACATCACCGCAGAAGGCACTGCCGCCGACTCCCTGATGGCTCTGGGCTGCGTGGTGATCGGTCAGCACGCAGACTCCACCGGTGCTCCTGCTGCCGTGCAGGCCGCTCAGGATGCCGGCAAGACGGTTTACTCCGTCGGCTACAACGTAGATATGCTGTCCGTTGCTCCTACCGCTGCTCTGACCAGCGCCACCAACGACTGGGGCGTGTTCTACACCTATGCATTCCAGTGCATGCTGGACGGCAAGGAACTGCCTACCGACTGGTGCGAGGGCTATGATGCCGGTGCCGTTGGGATTACCGAACTGGGTGAGAGCTGCGCTGAGGGCACTGCTGAGAAGGTGTCCGAGGTAGAGGGCAAGCTGAAGTCCGGTGAACTGCAGGTGTTTGACTGCTCCACCTTCACTGTAGACGGTGCGCATCCTACTTCTATTATGGTTGATATGGACGGTGACTATACCGGCGACACGGAGGGCGTTAAGGACGGTGTGTTCCAGGAATCCACCCTGCGTTCCGCTCCCGGCTTCACCGCTCGCATTGACGGCATCACAGAACTGAACTGAGTACAGGTCTGCTTCGCACAAAAGGCTTCCCCTTTGGGTGAAGCTGTCACCGAAGGTGACGGATGAGGGGCAGGTCATAGAGTGCTCTATTGTCGCCGCCTCATCCGGCACGGCTTTGCCGTGCCGCCTTCCCCTTGAGGGGAAGGCGAAAAGCAGGTATGCTCAACAGCAAGGGAAGCCGCAATCTGCGGCTTCCCTTGCTCCGTTTTAGCGAACAATTTTTGACGGTTGGGTCAAAAGGATCAACTTCCCAATCGGATAAATCTGAGTTATAATAAACTTCGTATCGGCAAAATCATGAAGAATGCCGACGGACGGTTTGCCCGTCCGTGTTCCTGATGGTTTTGCCCCCTGTTTGAGAGACAAGCCGCCTGCGGCGGGGAAAGAAAGGATGATTTGGATTGACGCAGACACCTGTTGTCCAGATGAGAGGCATCAAAAAGACCTTCGGGTCAGTTGTTGCCAACAGCAATGTGGACCTGGACGTCTATTCCGGCGAAATTTTGTCTTTGCTGGGTGAAAACGGAAGCGGAAAGACAACCCTGATGAATATGCTCTCCGGCATTTATTTTCCGGATGAGGGACATATTCTGGTGAATGGACAGGAGGTTACCATTGCCTCCCCGAAAGACGCCTTTGATCTGCGCATCGGCATGATTCATCAGCACTTTAAGCTGGTGGATGTATTTACCGCGGCGGAGAACATTGCCCTTGGCATGAAGGAAGGCGGCATGCTGTTGGACCGCAAAAAGATCGCCGCCAGAGTGAGGGAGATCTGCGACAAATACGGCTTTGAGGTGGACCCGGATCAGAAGGTTTACAACATGTCGGTTTCCCAAAAGCAGACGCTGGAGATTGTCAAGGTGCTTTATCGCGGCACGGATATTCTCATTTTGGACGAACCCACCGCTGTACTGACTCCTCAGGAGACGGACAAGCTGTTCGCCGTTCTGCGGAATATGAAGGCCGACGGCAAGAGCGTGATCATCATCACTCACAAGCTTCACGAGGTGATGGAGGTCAGCGACCGGGTAGCTGTTCTGCGTAAGGGTGAGTCTATCGGCTGCGTCAATACCTGCGACACCAATCCCCAGGAGCTGACCAATATGATGGTGGGCCGGGCGGTTACACTGAATATTGACCGGCCGGAACCGAAAGACTCAAAGCCCCGTCTGGAAGTGCGTCACCTGACCGTGCGTTCCTCCGAAGGAGTAGAAGTGGTGAAGGATGTGTCCTTCACCGTCAACACCGGCGAGGTGCTTGGCATTGCCGGTATTTCCGGCTGCGGTCAGAAGGAACTGCTGGAAGCCATTGCCGGTTTGCAGGGCGTGGAAAGCGGCAGCTCCGTGATTTATCTCGAAGATGACGGTCAGCAGGATGAGCTGATCGGCATGACCCCCCGGCAGATTCAGGACAAGGGCGTCGCCCTTTCCTTTGTCCCGGAAGATCGACTGGGCATGGGTCTTGTGGGAGACATGAACATCCCTGCCAACATGATGCTTCGCAGCTACACCTCCGGTAAGGGCTTCTTTGCCAATCGAAAGGCGCCGAAGGAGTTGGCAGAAGAAGTGGTGGAACAGTTGGGGGTTGTCACACCGGATGTGTTTACTCCCGTGCGTCGGTTGTCCGGCGGCAACGTGCAGAAGATTCTGGTGGGTCGAGAAATTGCCGCGGCGCCTTCCGTGTTGATGACAGCCTATGTAGTGCGTGGCCTGGACATCAACACCAGTTATGCCATCTATGACCTGATCAACCAGCAGAAGGAAAAAGGATGTGCCGTGATTTTTGTCGGCGAGGATCTGGATGTACTGCTGGAGCTGTGCGACCGGATCATGGTGATGTGTTCCGGCCGGATGAACGGCATATTGGACGGCCGCACTGCCACCAAGGAGCAGGTGGGTCTGCTCATGACCAATCTTCAGGAAGGAGGGGCTGCAAATGGCTAAGCCTGCAGGAAAGACCCCGTTGATCCGCATTGCAAAACGGGAGAATATGCCCCGCTGGCAGGGCTGGCTCATCCGCATAATTGCGGTGCTTCTGGCACTGGTGGTGGACGGACTGATTATCTTTGCCATTGTCCACCTGAATCCGGTGGCTGTCTACAAAGCCATGTATGCCGGAGCCTTTGGGACAGCACGCCGCTCCTGGGTTTCCATTCGGGATGCTATGGTGCTGCTGTGCATTGGCATCGGCCTTGCCCCAGCGTTTAAGATGAAGTTTTGGAATCTGGGCGCAGAGGGACAGATTTTAATTGGCGGCATTGCCACCGCAGGCTGTATGATCTACCTCGGCGGTCACATTCCCAACTGGCTGCTGCTGCTGGTGATGGCGGTGGTCAGCATCGTGGCCGGCGGCATCTGGGGATTGATCCCCGCTGTGGCAAAAGCCCGCTGGGACACCAACGAGAGCCTGTTTACTCTGATGCTGAATTACGTTGCCATTCAGCTGACTGCCTACGCTGTGGCGCGTTGGGAGAATCCGGTGGGTTCCAATACCGTGGGCGTGATCAATCAAAACTCTCAGGCCGGCTGGTTCCCGAGTCTGTTTGGACAGGCCTATGGGCTAAATGTTTTATTGGTTGTTGTGCTGATGGTGGGTATGTATTGCTACCTGAAGTATACTAAGCACGGCTATGAAATTGCCGTTGCCGGCGAGAGCCAGAACACGGCTCGCTATGCCGGCATCAGCCTGACGAAGGTTTATCTCCGCACCATGATTGTCTCCGGTGCTATCTGCGGCTTTGCCGGATTCATCACTGTGTCCGGCGCAAGCCACACCATTTCCACTTCAACGGCCGGCGGCCGGGGCTTTACTGCCATTATCGTGGCGTGGTTGGCAAAGTTCAACACCTTTGTCATGGTGCTGATTGCGTTCCTGCTCACCTTCCTGGATAAGGGCGCAGGGGAAATTGCCTCCCAGTATAATCTGAATGACTATGCCGCAAAGATGATTGAGGGCGTGATTCTGTTCTTCATCCTAGGCAGCGAATTCTTTATTAATTATCGCCTCATCTTCCGGGGCAAGGAAAAGGAGGGCAAGGCAGCATGAGCAGTTTTATTTCCCTGTGGCAGGCGGCAATTACCTTTGGCACCGTAATTTTGTTCGGCGCTTTGGGGGAACTGATCACCGAAAAAAGCGGCAACCTGAATTTAGGCACGCCCGGCGTGATGTATCTGGGCGGTATTGCCAGCCTGATCGGCGCCTTCTTCTATGAAAGTGCTGCGGCAGAACCAAATGCCGTGGTGGGTATTCTGATCTCTCTGTTCTGTGCGTTGGTGGCCAGTGCCCTGGGCGGTCTTCTGTTCAGCTTTTTGACCATTACCCTGCGGGCGAACCAGAACGTCACCGGCTTGACACTTACGATTTTGGGCAATGGCGTTGCCAACTTCTTTGGCGGCAGTTTGAATAAACTGGCCGGCGGCGTGGGCCAGATCAGTGTTGCCACGACCAGTGCCGGTTATCGCGCGGTCACCGGTCTGAGCAATGCCGGCGTGGTGGGTCAGCTGCTGTTCAGCTATGGTTTTCTGACTTATTTCGCCATTATCCTGGCAATTTTGACCTCTCTGTTTTTGAATCGCACCCGCACTGGATTGAATCTGCGGGCTGTGGGTGAATCCCCCGCCACTGCAGATGCGGCCGGCGTAAATGTCACCCGTTATAAGTATGTCACTACCTGCGTCGGCAGTGCAATTACCGGTCTGGGCGGCGTGTTCTATACCATGAACTACATCAAGGGCACCTGGGCCAATGACGGCAGCATTGAAGGCCTTGGCTGGCTGGCTCTGGCACTGGTGATCTTCGCCAGCTGGAAGAGCCTGAATCTGCTGTGGGGCAGCCTGCTGTTCGGTATTCTCTACTGGCTGTATTTCTACATCGGCGGCCTGACCCGTTACAGTCAGGAGCTGTTTAAGATGTTGCCCTATGTGGTGACGATCATTGTTCTGGTGGTCACATCCATCCGCAAGAAAAAGGAAAAGTCCGGCCCGGCGGCTTTGGGCTTGAGCTATTTCCGCGAGGAGCGGTAATTTATACGGCAACAGAAAACACAAGAAAGCGCACGCTGCGATGATCTGCAGCGTGCGCTTTTTGCTGTGAGGTGGAAGTTATCCGGGGGTTAGCGCTGATTGTACAGAACGCCGGCCTGAGCGCCGCCGTCGGAGTTGTAGCTGAGCAACTGAGAAACGGTAACCAGCTGATAGCCGGCTGCCAGCAGCTCCGGAATGACCCGATCCATTGAGTTTGCGGTTGCCTCGTAAAGGTCGTGGCAGAGGACAATCGCGCCGTCCTTTGCTTCGGACATAATCACCTGGTAGGTGGAGTCGGCATCTCGTGTGCGCCAGTCTTCCGTGTCGATGGACCAGTTGACCAGGGCGTAACCCAGTGCGCCGACGGCGGATTTTACCGTGTCGTTGCAGGCGCCTCCTGGCGGACGGAGCAGATGGCATTCATAGCCAGTGTACTGCTGGATGACGTCGGCGGTGCTTTGCACTTCTGTCTGAATTTCCTCTGTGGAAAGAACGGTCAGTTTTGCGTGGTTGTAGGTGTGCATGGCCAGCTCATGACCGTTGGCGGCCTCCCGTGCGGCAATGCTGCTGTACTCGGAAACCCGGCTGCCTACAATGAAGAAGGTGGCATTGCCGCCATACAGGGCGAACAGATCCAGCAGATGTGTGGTGTTTTTGCTGGGGCCGTCGTCGAAAGTAAGGGCAATCATGGGCTTGCTGGGATCAATGGTCTGCTGGGCATAAGGCACGCCGATTACACCGACCAGACTGGCATAGGGGATTTCTGTGTAGTTGGTTCCGGTATTGTCCAGATAGAACCGCAGTCCGGTGTCGCTGAACATCCAGTTATCGAACAGGCTGTCACCCAACGTAGAGGCATCAACACCCATCTGGGCGGCGGCCAGTGATTTCAGAGTGTCCCGTCCGGTTTCCGCGTCTAACAGGAGCTCGTCCAATGTGTAAATTTTTCCGGTCAGACGGTCGCCGGTGAAGGTTTTCAGTACCTTTTCCGGTGTGGTGCTGTGCCCGAGGGTCAGATTCCCCATCAGAATTACGCCGGTGAGCTGGTTGCCGAAGGTGTAAGAGCCGTAACCTAAATTCAGGTTTGCGCCGCTTTCATTTTGTGCAGTCAGCTGTTGGCGGTAGGGGGCAACATATTCTTCCGCCCATGTCTGAATGGCCTGACCCAGTTCGGTCACGCTGCCGTCGGGATAGTTGACGCGCACGGAAAGGGTGGTGTCCCGCTGGGTGTAGTTGGTCTCTGTGCCGTACTGCTGGGGCAGATCCAGAGTCAGCGGTTCCGGAAGGGTCACTTGCTGATCCTCCGCTGCGGTGCCTCCGGCAATTTTTTGTGTGTCCTCTGCCGAGGAAGTGCTGCCGGAGCTGCTGCCCTCTGCGGAGGTGCTGGCAGAGGTGCTGCTGACATCGGGGGTTGTGTTCCCCTTGCTGCCGCAGCCGGGAACCAGCGCCAGACTGAATGCCATGGCCAGGGCCAGGGCAAAAGATGTAAGCCGTTTCATTTTTTCTTCTCCCTTAACTGTTTGTTGCGGTATTATGTCTACCAGAATATTTGTGCATGTCTATTATATCCTTTGAAAGGATAGGGGACAAGGGTAAGTTTATAAAAAAACAATTAAAAAGTGTTAACATAAAAAAACAAAAAAATCGCAAAAAAAGCGGAACAGATTTTGCACTTAAAGCTGTCCGGCCCGCACCAGAGCGGCGGCCTTTAAAATGCCGATTTGTGTTTTTGCGTCGGAAAATTCGTTGTTCAGCACCCGCTGTTCCGCTTCCGACAGAGGAATGGGAACTACTTCCAGTAATTCGCCGTCATCCAACTGCTGCTCCCCCTGTTCGGTCACCCGTCCGGCCCAGAGATAAATTTTTTCCGTGTCATAGGCAGGAGTGGGATAAACAACGCCAAGGGAAATGTAGTGCTCGGATCGGGTGCCGGTCTCCTCTTTCTGTTCCCGCCGCATGGCGTCAAAGGGATCTTCACCCGGTTCCAGTTTTCCGGCGGGGAGCTCCAGCATAACCTCCTGCATGGCATAGCGGAACTGGCGCACCATCAACACTTCATCTTTTTCCGTCAGGGCCACAACGGACACGCCGCCGGGATGCTCAACCACCTCGCGCAGACGAAGAGAGCCGTCGCCAATGCGAGCCTGGTCCACCCGCAGATTTACAATGCGGCCGGCAAACTTCTGTTCACCGGAAATGGGCTGTTCTTGCAGATTCATCGCTGTGAAAGCACTCCTTACAATTAGACTTGATTTTTATTTATGATGTTTTAGCGGAAGTCCCTTGGGGACACAGAATAGGCTTTTCGAAAGGCGCGGAGAAAGGCGGAATAATCCCGAAATCCGCTGGCGGCGGCGGCGGCACTGACACTCGCTCCGCTGCGCAGCAGCTGAGCGGCAAGAATCAACCGCTTTTGAAGAACGTATTGATGGATGGGACAGCCGGTGATTGCTTTGAACCGGTGCATCAGCCAGCTGCGGCTGAGAAAAAAACGCTTGCACAGTGATTCTGCACTCAGATCTGCCGTAAGATTCTGGTTGATATACAGCAGAATTTCATCCATTTTCGGGTCGCTTCGCACGGCGCGTTCCCGTATTTCCGGTTCCTGCTCCAGTACACGTCGATTGACTGCCACCATAAGCTGCATAAACAGGGACTGTGCCAGTGCCTGACTGCCGAACTGATCGTCTTTCAATGCCTGCTCCAGTTCAAAGAGCTGAGACTGCAGCCGAACCCGGTCGTAGGAATCCCGCATAAGCAAATAGGTGTTCTGGCTGCGGCAGAGATCAAAGCAGGCGTCTAAATTCAACTGATGCAGACCTTCCGGCTGAATCCAGAGAATGCATCGCTCATAGGGCTTGTCTCCGATTTCCGGTTGGTGAATGGCGTGGGTAGGAATCAGCAGCAGGTCTCCCGGCTTTGGTTCATAGCCCCGGCCTTCCACCCGATAGGTCAGTTCCCCGGAGAGAAACAAAATCAGCTTGTGAAACTCGTGATAGTGATAAGGGATATTTTTCGTGGAACAATCCCGCAGGTGAAACAGGCGAAACGGCTCCGATAAATATCCTCGCTTGTCGGCGCTGTCCGGGTTGGTCATGAACTCGCCCCCTTTTTGTTAGATTACAGCACTTTTTGCAAGATAGCAAGGAAAAAGTAGGCTGTACATTTGAAAAAATCCATTTATAATAGAGAACATGGTGATTGAGAGCACCAAGAAAGATAAAAGAGGAGGGATCATTGTGCAATCCTTATTTGATGCCGTGAATGCAATTTGCGGCAAAATTCAGATTGTTTCAAACTGGTTCTGGGATTTTCCCACAAATTTTAGCTGGTATGCCAACATTCCGGTCTTAGGCAATTTCAGCCTGGCCATCATTTTACTGGTGGGCACCGGCATTTTCTTCACCTTCAAGCTGCGGTTTGTTCAGGTGCGCTATTTCCGCTACGGCATGAAGGTGCTGGTGCATAGTAAGTCCAGCAAAACCGGCATATCGCCTTTGGCAGCCTTCCTGCTGTCCACGGCCATGCGGGTCGGACCGGGCAACATTCTGGGCGTGACCGGCGCGATTTCCATCGGCGGTCCGGGTGCGCTGTTCTGGATGTGGGTGTCTGCTTTCTTCGGCATGGCGACAGCCTTTGTGGAATCTACACTGTCTCAGATTTTCAAAGAGAAAAAGGACGACGAGTATGTAGGCGGCCTGCCCTTCTACGGTCGGCGTATTTTAAAGGGCGCAGCATGGGCCGGCGTTGCGCTGAGTCTGCTGTACATTGTCTATGCCTTCCTGTGCTTCCCGGCGCAGGGATTCAACACCATCTCTGCCGTGGGAGCCATTGCCCAAACCATCACCGGCAAGACCATTGCAACAAATTCTGCGCTGTATTGGATCTCCTTTGCGGTGCTGATCGTGGTTACAGCCATCATCAGCTTCGGCGGTGTGAAAAAAGTGTCAAAGGTCACGGATCTGCTGGTGCCGATTATGGCGGTGGTGTATGTGCTGACGGTCATCGTTCTGGTGCTGATCAACTTTACCCGCATTCCCTGGTTCTTTGCCGCGGTGTTTTCCGAGGCATTTCGGCCGGAGGCAGTATTCGGCGGTGCCTTCGGCGTTGCTCTGAGTCAGGGAATCAAGCGCGGCCTGATGAGCAACGAGGCCGGTCAGGGTACAATTACCATGCCGGCGGCGGCGGCCGACGCCAAGCATCCCTGCGATCAGGGGTGTGTGCAGGCCCTGGGCGTATTTCTGGACACCATTGTGATCTGCACGTTGACCGGTTTCGTGGTGATCATGGGCCGCATGTGGCTGACAGACGGAGCAGATGACTGGTTTGAACTGGGCAAACTGGACAAATTCCTCGCTTCCTGCGGAGAACTGGTACACAGTAATCTGGGCAGCTCTCTTGTGACGCTGTTGGTAAGCGTATGCTTCGGCCTGTTTGCTTTTACCTGCTTAATGGGCTTCATGTCCTTTACCGAGATGTGCGCCAACCGCATTTCCCGCAGTCCTGTGTTTATCAACATCATTCGTGTGCTGTGCCTGTTGGTGATTTCCTTCGGTGTGATCACCAATATTGCCGGCATGGATCTGGGCGCACTGTGGGATCTCAGCGACTTTGCCAATATCCTGATGGTGTATTGCAACCTGCCTCTTCTGTACCTTGGCCTGCGCTATGTTCTTCGGGCATGGCGGCACTTTGAGAGGGCCGATGGTACGCCGTTTAACAGTGAGGTGGCGGGAATCGACCTGCCCGTGTGGGACGAAAAAACAAGTAAATAAAGTCAGAACGAATATCCCTGATGCGCACAGCATCAGGGATATTCGTTTCCTCAATGGTGAAATATCACTACAATCCGATTTATATTTTAGTAAATGTGACGAAAATAAGATTTTTCAGTAAAACGTGTCACAAAAGATATGTTTACTTAGATAGTATTAGTAGGAATATAAAATGATGCATTGATAAAATTGTGTGAGGTGAGAGCTTAGTGAAACGCAAACGCACAGACATCATATTGGCCATCGGAGTACTATGTATGTTGACAATAGCATTTGTTTATCACTTTGCCAAAGCATCATATACCAGCAAAAACAATAACGACCCTAACTGGGCAAATACGCATGTCTCTTTCGAGTCAGCGGAAAAGGCTGCAAATGAATTAGGCAATGACTTATATATTTGTGAATTTACGATATTTATACAAGAAAACGTCACAGATAAATGCGTATTCTCCTACGAACTGGAGTTCGAAGAAAACGGAGGACTTGAAAATAGGAATACGTGGACAATGTTTTCAATGGAAGTTATAAGCGCGTCGGAGAATTGGATGTTATATGTCTTCTTTAATTCTAACGATACAAGACTAGAAGAGTTGACAAGTCATTTGACTTATAAGATGTCTATCAACAATACAACTGCATACTATTACCCTAACGACAAGAGCAATGCTTTTGAAGCAATCACTTTTAAGAAAGCAGAAAAGACTGTTTACATCTCTTGCAACTATCGCAATCCAATATCGGAGCTCGATCATGAAGTTTTGTCGTTTACCGCTTCTCTTTTGGGGGGTGATCATTGACAGATTAACGGAAGACGGGAAGAAAAAAATAAAATGAAAGGAGATGCACTGAATGAAAAAGAGCATTAAAGTATACCTGGCAATATTACTTGCTGTATCATTGTCTTTTACCGCAAGTGGAATTGGCACGGAATCTTTTGCTAAAGGAGTGTTCAAGAATGTTAGAATTTCTGAATTTATAAAAAATAAAATAGAATCTCTTGGAGCTGATATTAGCGTCCAAAATATTCGTTATATTTCCGATTTTAACGATAACGAGTACGTTGTTATTGAATGCGTACCGACGGGTTATTTTGTGTTACATCCTGAAACCGGTGTTATTACAGAGTATAGTATAGGCGCAATTTCACCATACGCAAATTGCTCGGTCTCGGACGGTGATCTTTATTACGCTGGTCCGACGTACTACTATAAATATGATACAGGAGAGTACGAACATACGGTTCTTGCGGAGAAAATGTCTGCTACAGAAATAGATTTTGCAAAAAAAGTATGTACAGAATTTGTAACGGAATTGCAAAATGAAGAAGATAACGTTGTTGTTGCCTACCTAAATGGTGAGGTGGATGCAGCTGCTAGGAATATAACTAGTCCTGTAGTAGCTAAAGTTGATTTTTGGGTAACCAATTATTCTTGGATAAAGAATCGCACGAGTGGATTCGGGTACAAAGATGGTGGATATTGCGGTTATATTGCCGCTAACCTTCTTCTAAAATATCACAACTATTGTGGCAATCTGTCTTTGCCATCTATGTATGCCACAACGAATAGTACTGCACTTACAAATGAATTGATTAACTATGGAAGTAGTGCAAGTACAACGGGTGTTTCTATTGAGAGCGTTATTAACAGATTCTGTGCGGCAAATGGTTTGAAACAGCTTGCTGTTTGGGCTGCCGGTGTTTATGGAGTTGATACTGAAATCTACTCGCATAAACGACCAAGTATTCTGTTTGGTAATCTTCCAAATGGAAATGGAGGAAAAAACAAATCATGCAGTATTAGTGTATGGCTGCAATACTTATGAAAATACTAATTTGACTACATATGTGGTGCATTATGGCTGGAACGGATATTCTGAGGTGCATATTTGTTCGACTAACAGCATTTTCGGCACAAACACTAAGTACAAAATTTAATGTAGCTGTGCTTTTACTGCGATTTAAAGTTCTAGAGATCGCAAGATATAGTTATAAATGAAGGGAAATGGGCATAGCCTAGCACTGATGGCTTTTGACAGATTGAAATTGTCCGGATGCATAGCATCCGGACAATTTTTATAGCACTCGTTTGTGTTGCCATTTTCCGGAGCGGTAGCGGGCGATATAAAAAGTCAGTCGGCAAATCCAGTCAATAAACCAGGGCAGCCAGACACCCTCCAGGCCGAAGCCGAGAAAACGGCAGAGAATTGCGGATAAAAACACGCGGAAGCACCACATGGAAACGACGGAGACCACAGCCGTGTAAGCCACGTCACCGGAAGCACGGAGCGTGTTGGGCAGCGTGAAGGCAGGAATCCAGAACAGAGCTTTGGCGATGGTGATATAGATCAGTAGACGCACGGTCAGTGCCGCGGCATCGGCACTCAGTCCGCCAAGTCGGCAAACCGGATTGCTGACCGCCAGAATAAAGAGGGTGAAGCTCATGACACAGCACCAGGAAATGAGGCACAGCTTGCGGGTGTAGTGCTTAGCCTCTTCTACCCGTCCGGCGCCCATACATTGTCCAACCACGGTGAGAGTGCCGATGCCTACCGCCATGCCGGGAACAGAACCTATCGTGTCCAATGTACCGGTCATGGCCTGAGCGGCGATCGCAGCGGTGCCCAGCGTGGCAACGGTGGACTGCACCAACAGCCGTCCCAACTGAAACAGGGCGTATTCCGCCCCATTCGGCAGCGCAATGCGAAGAATGTTCAACAGCAATTTGCCGTCAGGACGAATGGCGCAGTAGCCGCGTACGGCGATCACATGAGAATCTTTTCGCTGACAGAGCATCAAGATAACGGCATTGAGAATGCGGCACAGCAGTGTGCTCAGTGCCGCACCGGAAACTCCCATTTGAAAACCGAAGATGAACAGGGCATTTCCTCCGATATTGACCACGTTGGCGAGGGCGGTTACCACCATAGGCAGCTTTGCCTCACCCCCGGCACGGAATTGAGCGGCAGAGGTTTGCTGCAGAGCAAGGAAGGGATAGCTGATGGCGGTGATCAGGAAGTAATCCTGTGCCTGCGTCATGATAGCAGGTTCGACCTGACCGAAAATCAGCTGCAGCAGAGGCAGCCGGAAGGGAATACAGATAACTGCGACCAGAAGAGAGATGCCAAAGGATAAGAGATAGACCTGCTTTGCAGCAGAAATGGCATTTTCCCTCTGCTTGCGCCCCAGAAATTGTGCACAGATGATCGTTCCGCCGGAGGCCAGTGCGGAGAGCAAATAGAGAACAAGGGTGTTGATCGCATCGACACAGGACACGGCGGAAAGAGCGGTGTCGCCGACGCGGCCAACCATCAGAGTGTCGGTGATGCCCATAAAGCCGGAAAGCAGCTGTTCCAGAATGAGGGGAATCAGCAGTCGGCGAAGGTCTTTGTTGGAAAACAAGGGAACACTTTCTTTCTTGTGGAATGGAATCGGATTCAATATGCCTCTATTTGAGAAAATAGGCTGGGGGAGAGAATCATCAAAAACACTTATTTTATTTTTGCGGCAAACGAAACCCAACCGTCCCGCTCTCTGCGCTCCAGAATGGTAAATTTATTGCGCTCCAGTGCGGCTTTTACGTCGTCTGCCCGATGGGCGATAATACCGCTGCACAAAAAGACACCGTCAGGAGCCAAAAACTGCGCAACATGATCGGACAGAGGAATAATTACGTCGGCAATGATGTTGGCCAGCACAAGAGGATACTGTCCTGCCATCTGTTCTGCCAGCTTGGGATCGTTGATTACATCACCGCAAAAGACTTCCAATTTGTCTTCAACACCGTTAAAACCGGCGTTTTCCGCAGCCACGCGGACGGCTTTGGGATCAATGTCGCAGCCTTTTGCCGCGGATGCTCCCAGACGCAGCGCAGCAATGGCCAGAATGCCGCTTCCGCACCCGAGATCCAGTACAGGCCGACCGGGCACGACATATTTTTCAACACCTTCCAGACAAAGACGGGTAGTGCCGTGGCTTCCGGTGCCGAAAATCAGACCCGGATTAAGGTAAATTGCCGTCCGTCCCTCCGGAATCGGATTGCCCCGTTCCCATTCGGGAACAACGTACAGCTGATTGCCCACGGGAAAGGCCTCGTAATACTTCTGCCAGTTATGTGCCCAGTCCTCTTCCTGCAGGGAGGTCAGTGTGATCTTCAGCGTGCCGCAGTCGGCTTCCGTGCGGGCGCGGAAACCGGCCAGACCGGCTTGCAGTTCAGCCAGACGGGCATGCCCGTCCTCATCGTCGGTGAGATAGCATTTTACCCGGTTGACACCGCGGCGCTCCTGCTTTAAGCTCTCGTCCACCTCGTCCCAGCTGTCCCGATTTTCGTCGGCAAATTGCGTGAAATCTGCCTCTTCCTCCACGACCAGACCGGAGATTCCCATGGCGGTGAGGTAGGCGCAAACCGGTTCAATGCCGGCGGCAGTGGTATCGATGGCCACTTCCAGCCAAATCTGTTCCATATTTGTTGTCCTCGCTTTCCTGTGTTGCATTTCTCCCTATTGTACCATGAAGCGGGGCAAAACGAAAGGGCGCCGTCGGCACCACCCGACAACGCCCGTCGTCAAAAGAGAGAAGGATAAATGAAAAAGCTTGCTGCTTGCTCAGCATGGTAAGCTTAACAGGAAGTTGTTACAAAAATTCAGAGAATATTATTACGAAATCTTAAAGATACGATTTTTAACGGATTACCGGAAGCACACTGCCGGAAAAAGGAAAGAGACGCCCGCCGGACACCACCCGGTCTGCGTCTCAACTCCAAAGAAGGGAGAAAATGAAAAAGCTCTTGCAAGAAATATAGTAACAAATAGTTTTTACGAAATTAAGTGCGTAATTATTACAAAAGTATGACGACTGGAATTTTGATCGGTTTATCCATGGAAAATAACAAAAATGCTGATCGCCATCGTCAATACAAAGCATACCCACAGTCCCACGCTCCGAAGGGCGGCCTGAGCCACCTGACGATTTGTGGCTGGATACTGAGGCGGATCGAAGGAATAACTTTTACGGTAGCGGAGAATGACCCAGACGGAGTATACCATTAAGCCGAGCAGGACAACTACCATGACAACAGTCCCAATGTCGTTCCAGTCTGCAAGCGCAGAGACCAAGGCGGAGCCAAGGTTAACCGCTGAATGAAGCACAACCGTATGCCATAGTTTCCCGGTTTTGACGGCTACGCCGGCAAAGAGAACCCCCAGTGCTGTGGCATAGAAAAACTGATAGAGGTTGGTGTGGAACAGACCGAAAGCAACGGCAGTAATCCAGATCGCGGCCCGATCTCCAAAGGGACGCACACGATCCAGAAGAAGCTTGCGAAACAAGAATTCCTCTCCCACAGGAGCGAAGACACCGGTTAGAAGCAGATAAAGCCACATCGGCATATTTGTAGCCGCTTCCTGCAGAATGTTGCTTGTGGTCTGACCGGAGGCCTGCTCAAGAAATAGCACAAGATAACTTGTAAAAATCGAAAACAGTTCCATCATGCCAAAGCTGACCAATGCGGTGCGTGCCAGCGCTCGAGGAGACATGGACAAATTACGGCAGGCGCCTTTCGGCAGCTTGCGAATCACAAGCCACAGTGCAAGCGGTGCAACTCCATAGACCAGAGCATATCCTACCAGAGTGGATAAAATGATATTTTGAATAAATAATATAGACACAGCGGAGATGATCTGAAGGACGACCAGATAAATCAATATGCCCCAGCCGATACGGCTGAATCTCCGCCGCAACTGGCGTATGGTTTCATAGTTTTCGTTCATAGGGTTCTCCTTATATCTCGTCTTCCGGATGGACAAACATCATGGCGAAAGCAATCAGCAGGATCAATGCACTCAACCGCAGTGCGCCCTCCGCAAACCAGCCGACGGCAAGGTTTCCGAAAATGGCGCCCAGGGTGAAACAAAAGATTACAAAGAAATATACTGCACTTAATTCTGCCTTTTTCGGGTTTCGCGTGCGGATGTATTCGCATAAGTTTTGCGTTGCACTGCGCAGGTTGCCAATGCACATGGTAGTGGCCATTCCGGTGCCATGAATTTTTCGGAAACTTTCCACCTGAATGCCGCAGGCCAGACTGGTCAGGCAGTTGGCCAGCAGATTGTAATTCTGGGGCAGAAAACTGACACCGAATAATACCAGTGCCTCCACGCCCACCGTCATCTGCCGCCAATGCAGCCGCTCTGTCCCTTTGCGGATCAATCGAAACAGATCGGCCAGTGCCAGACCGATGACAAAGGACAGTACCGGACAGAAATAGTGCAATGCATCGCCCCATTCTCCCTGGGAAAGGTGGATTCCAAGGAGAAGAATGTTGCCGGTTTGCGCATTGGCAAACACGTGCCCCCGGCACATGTAGGAATAAGCGTCCATAAAGCCTCCTGCCAGGGCCAGAACGGCGCCCAGTTGGAGAGATTCAGACATTTGTCGTTTGCTTCGTTTCATTGTCCTCACCTCTTGGGTCTTACTTTAACCGAAAATGCTCTGCAGGGCAAGATAGAATAGCATACTTTGCCGATGGTGCGAAAACTTTCTTTTGAAAAAATTGGACCAGAGCAAACACGGCGCCCCGATGCGTGGCATCGGGGCGCCGCCGGTTCGGATTACTTCTTGCTGCAAATCTGTTCCGGAGTGCACAAAACAGAGTGGGGAATGTGCTTCCAGGTGACATTCTTTTTCAGGGCAACGACAGCCATGGGGATGTAGGTGAAGATGAACACAGGGAAGAAGAACAGATAAAAGATCTGGCGCTTGACAGAGCAGTGAATTTGCTGTTGTTCCGTGATCAGCGTCACCGCGCCGAACAGGAACAGCGTGAGATAAATGCTTCCGAGGCAGCCGCCAAGGCTCAGGGCTGCGGCGACCACGGTGGCGGTGCTTCCAACCACAAGACCGGCGGCAACAAAGGCGGCATTGAACAGCAGAGAGGCCAGGGTGATCAGGGTGGCAGGAGCGATGACCATCAGCATGTCATAGCACTGGAAGCTGCGGCGGGCAATACCTTTGACCAGCCGTCTGCCGTAGTGGGCGAAGACCTGATAAAATCCCTTTGTCCAACGCATCCGCTGGTTCCAGCTTGCCAGGAAGGTGACAGGCTGCTCATCGTAGAGCACGGCGTCTTTGCAATAGCCGATTTTATAGCCGCGGATAATGTGATCGGTGGAAAACTCAATGTCTTCCGTCAGCAGGTTGTACTTCCAACCGCCATCCTCGCGGATCATCTTGGTAGACACCAGGAAACCGGTGCCGGAAATAGCGCAGCTAGTGCCCAGTTTCATTCTGGCACCGTTCAGGAAGCGGCTCTCCCGCAGGAACCAGAGGGCGTAGCCGGCGGTAATCCAGTTGGCGTCGTAGTTCTTGGAGTTGCGATAGCTGGTGAGCATATCATAGCCCTGGCTGAAGGTGCGGTTCATGGCGGTGAAATAATCGGGATCCAGCACGTTGTCGGCGTCAAAAACAAGGAATGCGTCGTAGTGTTCCAGCCCCACCTGATGGTCAATGGTCTGGAAGGCATAATCCAGAGCGTAGCCCTTGCCTACCTGTTGGCGATTGAAGCGGGTAATCACCTTTGCTCCGGCGGCAACCGCTACTGCGGCGGTAGAGTCGGTGCAGTTATCGGCAATAACATACACGTCAATAAGATCGGTGGGATAGGTTTGGTTGCGGATGCTCTCCAACAGACCGGTGATGACGGCTTCTTCATTACGGGCAGGGATTAAAACCGCAAAGCGATGGGGCAGAACCGGTTTTGACTCCGGTTTGTCCTTCTTTACAAGACCTACAACCAGATATACCAGCTGGTATGCATAGCAGCAGCTGAACAGGATCAGGAGCATGAAGTTGACATGCTCTACCAGACTCGTCATAGACAGATTTGTCATATCAATTCTCCTTATATTACGCAAGCTTTTTCATGTGATTTATCAAATAAATATTACAACTAGTTACAGAACCTGACCTATCATAGTGCAAAAAAACAGGAATGTCACGTATGTTAAACATTCTTTAAGAATTTGTTTCACAAAAATGCCGGAACTTCTCGCTTTTCAAACCTGTATCTTAGCACCCAAATCTTAAAATAACCATAAAGGACGAAAATAGACTGCGTTTTTTGGTGGGACACATCAGTAATTTTCAATCATTGCATTTCAAATGAGAAAAGATTATAATAAACAATGTATGCACTTATTTTAATAGAGAAGGGAACAAAAAGTAGAAATGAAGTTCGTGATTGTGATGCTGCAATGAATTGGAACGCTTTTCGAATCGCATTTCCCCGCACGGTTCCGGTGCTGGCAGGCTATCTGGCGTTGGGAATCGGATTTGGGTTGCTGCTGCAGGCCGTGGGACTGAATCCTCTGTGGGCGGCGGTCATGAGTCTTCTGATCTATGGCGGTTCTGCGCAGTATCTGGCGGTTACTCTGATTGCATCAAAAGCAGATTTTGCGCAGGTGGCACTGCTGACCTTTTTGCTGAATTTTCGCCATTTTTTCTATGGCCTGAGTATGATCTCCCGTTACCACAATGCCGGTTGGCGCAAGGGATACCTGATATTCTCGCTGACGGATGAGACCTATGCACTGCTGGCAGGGGGGACCGTTCCCAACGGCGTGGATGCTGCGGATTACTGCTTTGCGGTTTCTCTCCTCAACCACAGCTATTGGATTCTGGGCGGTGTTCTCGGCGCAGCAGCCGGAAGCCTGCTTACCTTTGATACTACCGGAGTGGATTTTGCCATGACGGCGTTGTTTGTGGTAATGGCAGTGGAACAGTGGAAGAGCACCAGCCGCCATGCTCCGGCTCTGTGCGGATTGTGCAGCGGTGTGGTCTGTCTGCTGGTGTTCGGACCGGACTATTTTCTGATTCCCTCTCTTTGCATCATCGTGGCGGTTATGCTGGCCGGCCGCAGTAAACTGGAGCGAGAGGAGGCAGCGGCATGAGTACACAGCTCTATACAGTAGTTCTGATTGTGATTATGACCGCCGTTACCTTTGCGCTGAGGGCACTCCCCTTTTTTCTGTTTGGAGGAAAGAAAACGGGTGGTCAACCGCCCCGCTGGGTGAGCTATCTGGGCGGAGTGCTGCCGCCGGCAGTGATTGCCTTGCTGGTTGTCTATTGCCTGCGAAATATCAGTTTGTTTTCCGGAAACCATGGGTTGCCGGAGCTTCTGTGCGTCGCGATTGCGGCACTGCTCCATCTTTGGCGGCGCAATGAGCTACTGAGTATTTTCGGCTCGACTGTTATTTATATGGTTCTGGTGCAGGTCGTATTTCCAGGCTGAATTGAAAAGGTCGTTGACAGTATGAATTTATCTTCCATTTTTTTGACCATGCTCCAGCTTTTTCTGATTATGCTGGTGGGTTGGGTCGGTCATAAAAGCCGGGTTTTGCCGGAGGCGACCCAGAGTGTGCTGACGAAGCTGGTGGTATACATCACCACCCCGTGTACGATTCTTTACAGCGTTTTGAATAACGACAATTTACCCGGTGTCGGAACACTGGTGCAGCTGATTCTGATTTCAACCGGCTGCTATGTTCTGGTTGCACTGCTGTCATTCCTGGCTGTTCGACTGCTTCGGATTCCCGAGGGATCCCGGGGAACCTACATTTGCATGCTGATTTTCACCAACTGCGGGTTTATCGGTTTTCCCGTGGTGCAGGCAATTTACGGATCCAGTGCGGTGTTCTATGCCGCAGTGATCAACATTCCCTACTATCCTGTGCTGTATACGTTGGGCGTGTGGCTGCTGACCCGGGATGCTGCTGTCACACAGGGGAGCACACAGAAGAAAGTAAAACTGGACGTTGCCACGCTGATCAGTCCCTGCATGGTAGCCAGCCTGCTGGCCATTGTATTTGCCCTGACGGGATGGAAACTGCCCTCCGTGTTGACAGATACCATCGCCAGCATTGGAAATATCACCACCCCGGGCGCATTACTGGTGATCGGCATTTCCATTGCCAAACAGCCGATTCGTGAGATGCTGGGCAGCGTGAAGATTTACCTTATGTCACTGGTGCGCCTGATCGTCTTGCCGGCGATTATCTGGCTGGCACTGCGGCCGTTGATTTCCGATGCTACTTTGCTGGGGGTTGTCGTGGTCACCTTTGCCATGCCGACCGCCACTATGGTGAATATGTTGGCAGCGGAATATCACAGCGACGAGCCATCCAGCGTGAAGGGTGTGTTTATCACTACCCTGCTGAGTATGGTCACAATACCGATTCTGGTTGCAGTTATGATGGCGTAAAAAACCTACGAATAAATATAGGAGGTATTCACCCCCATGGGAAAATATGATTCCGAGATTCAGCGGCGGCGCACGTTCGCGATTATCTCTCACCCGGATGCGGGTAAAACAACACTGACGGAAAAGTTCCTGCTCTACGGAGGGGCCATTAATCAGGCCGGCGTGGTTAAGGGCAAAAAGAATGCCCGTGCCGCCACCTCCGACTGGATGGAAATTGAGAAGCAGCGCGGAATTTCCGTCACGTCTTCCGTGATGCAGTTCCAGTATGAGGGCTTCTGCATCAATATTCTGGACACTCCCGGCCACCAGGACTTTTCCGAGGATACCTACCGCACCCTGATGGCGGCAGACAGCGCCGTCATGGTGATCGATGCGGCAAAAGGTGTCGAGCCCCAGACCCGCAAACTCTTCAAGGTTTGTGCCATGCGGGACATTCCGATCTTTACCTTTATCAACAAGATGGATCGTGACGCCCGGGATCCTTTTGAACTGTGTGAGGAACTGGAGCAGGAGCTTGGAATTGCCACCTGCCCCATCAACTGGCCCATTGGCTCCGGCAAGGAATTCCAGGGCGTTTATGACCTGAGCCACCGAAAGATTATCCACTTTACCTCCAATACCAATGCAAAAGCGGCGACCGCCACGGAAGTGGATCTGGACGACCCCGCACTGGCGGAGCTGATCGGTCAGGAGAAACGGGATCAGCTGGCCGACGAGGTGGAGCTGTTGGAAGGTGCCGGTGCAGAGTTCGACATGGACGCGGTGCGCCACGGCAAGCTGTCGCCTGTGTTCTTCGGCTCCGCATTGACAAACTTCGGCGTGGAACCATTTCTGGAGGAGTTTCTGCGCATGACGACTGCGCCTTTGCCCCGTAGGGCAGGCGACGAAATCATTGACAGCTTTGACGATGACTTCTCTGGCTTTGTCTTTAAAATTCAGGCAAACATGAACAAGGCGCATCGGGATCGAATTGCCTTTATTCGCGTCTGTTCCGGTCGGTTTGATGCGGATAAGGAAGTTTATCTGGTGCAGCAGGAACGGAAGGTGAAGCTCTCCCGTCCTCAACAGCTGATGGCTGCTGAGCGGGAAATCATCGAGGAGGCTTATGCCGGAGATATTATCGGCGTGTTTGACCCGGGGATGTTCTCAATTGGCGACACGCTTTGCGCCCCGGGCAAAAAGTTTACTTTTGATCCGATTCCGACCTTTGCACCGGAACACTTCTGCCGTGTGCGGCCGAAGGACACCCTGAAACGGAAGCAGTTCATCAAAGGTGCGGAACAGATTGCACAAGAGGGCGCGATTCAGATCTTCAAGATTCCCTACACCGGCATGGAAGAAGTGATTGTCGGTGTTGTGGGTACGCTGCAGTTTGACGTGTTCGAGTATCGGCTGAAAAATGAATACAACGTGGATTTGATTATGGAGCACCTGCCCTATGAATATCTGCGGTGGATTGAGGCCTATGACGGGGATCCGGAAGACATTATCAAAGGAAACGATGTCAAGCTGGTGGAGGATTACAAAGGCAACAAGCTGTTGCTCTTCGGGGCTCAGTGGAGCATTAACTGGGTTCTGGACAAAAACAAGAGCCTGGTTCTGTCCGAGTTCGGCGGAGCAAAATTCTAACGCAGATATACAACGAGCGCACTGCCATGGCAGTGCGCTCGTTGCTTTTTAGGAGTTAATAAAATTGCATCTAAGCAGATTAGAACAGTTAACCAG